>DATEAV010000021.1:0-20097 GCA_035288185.1 Anaerolineales bacterium
CCGCCACTCCTCGCCCCTCGGAAGAAATCACCGCGACACTGGGAGTCCCATTGCGCGATGCAGCCGAAGCGGTGCTTGGCGGGACGATGACGCCGCAGGCCGCCGCTCTGGCCGCCTCACAGGATCTGCTCAGCCCCTGAGGGCTTCCGAAGATAGTCATGCTCAGGCCGTGGGAACTAATCCTGCATCGACCGACGAGGACCCTTCTCTGGGGCTCGCGCGTCCCCAATGGCCCTCACCCCGTTCGGGCCGCGAAGCCCCGGCCCGCCGGCCGTTCGCCCCGCGGGCTGGCGCCCGCAGGGCGCCGGTCCGGACGGGGGGCGAGACGGCCCCTGACCCCTCCCCCGGCAGTTGCTCCCATCACCTGAGTGATAAGATTCTGCCGGGGGAGGGGAGGTTCCCTAAGGAGGCAAAGGGGAAACGTGACAAGCGGAGCCCCAAAGGGGTGCTGCGCGAAGGGGGGTAGGGGGTAAGGCGCAAACCCACAAGACATGAAGGACACTGCATCGGTGCAATTGGATTGGAGGGATGCCCGCCCATGTGCTGGTCCGATTCATTCAAAGCCTCTCAGCACCAGGCAAAGAGGACAACACCGCGCAGACCGCAGAGCGCGCAGAGTCTCAGTGAAACCCCTGGCCCTCTGCGCGCTCCACGGTGAAGAAACCGAGAATGGCGGTCGGCCCCGAGGAAGTCCTTCAGCAGCATCTGGAAGCCATCCGGCTCGCTGCACTGCGCGCCACAGACGCTGGCGAGGCCGTCCGCCGCAACCTGCGCCTCGATCGGAACGTCCTCCGCGCCGGGAGACGCCGCCTCACCCTCCCGCCCGGCTGCCGCGTTTGGATCGTCGCGTTGGGTAAGGCGGCGCCCGCCATGGCCGCCGCGGCGGCCGGCGTACTGGCGGATCGCTTGACGGGCGGCGTCGTGACTACGCTCGGGGAGACGGGGCCGATCCATCCCCGGCTCTTGTCCATCGTCACCGGCCATCCTCTCCCGAATCCAGGAAGCCTTGCCGCTGGGGAGCACGCCCGCGAATTGCTCGCCGGAGCCGGGCACGATGATCTGCTCTTGGCTCTCGTCTCCGGCGGCGGCTCGGCGATGTTTGAGCTGCTCTGGGAAGAAGCCTCCCTCGACGACTTGCGCGCCGTCAACGACCTCTTGATCCGTTCAGGCGCACCGGTGCATGAAATCAACACGGTGCGCAAATCGCTCTCCCGCGTGAAGGCCGGCGGGCTGGCGAGGATCGCCGCGCCCGCTCGCACGATCGGCCTCGTTCTTTCGGATGTCGTCGGGGATTCGTTGGCCGCGGTGGCCTCCGGGCCCACGCTTCTACGCGCGGCGAAACCCGCGGCCGCCCAGAGGATCCTGGAGGCCTATGGCCTCTGGGGTCTCGCGCCGCCGGGCATCCGGGCGGCCCTCCAGTCATCGCCTTCCAGCACCCCCGCCGGACCTCGGACCCCGCCTCCGGTGAGCATCCTCATCGGGAGCAACCGCGACCTGGTGCGGGCCGCTCGCAAGGAGGCGCTGCATCGAGGACTGCGAGCTCGCGTCGTCACGGGCAGGATGCAAGGCGAGGCGCGCCAGGTGGGAGCCGCGGTCGGCCGGCGGCTCCTCCGGGCGCCGGGCGGAGCCTGCCTCCTGATGGGCGGTGAGACCACGGTCACCGTGCGCGGCACGGGCAAAGGCGGCCGCAATCAGGAACTAGCCCTGGCGGCAGCGATCGAGATGCGCGGGGCCCCGGGGGTGGCGCTCCTCGCTCTCGCCAGCGACGGCGTCGACGGCCCCACCGACGCAGCTGGCGCCCTCGTGGACGGCGCCACATTCGCACGCGCCACCGAGCTCGGCTGGGACCCCCTTGCCGCCCTTGCAGCCAACGATTCGTATCCCTTGCTGCGCGCCTGCGGGGCGTTGATTCACACAGGCCTCACCGGCACCAATGTGGGCGATCTCGTGGTCGGCATCCGGATCTAAGGGAGCGCTGACGACGCAACTGTTATGCGTCGGGGATTTTCCTCGTGCAACCACAGGTGATCGGTGATCAGTGATCGGTAACGGGGCGCTGGCGGCCGGGCGCCTTAGTGCCCGATCACCGATCACTTCTCTCCCATGCGATTGACCTTCCCCCTCCCGGCTGCTACAATGGCCCTCGCCCACCCCCTCTCTTGAGGCCCCCATGACGATTCACTTCGGCACCGACGGCTGGCGAGCCGTGATCTCCGACACCTTCACTTTTCACAATTTGCGCCTGGTGGCGCAGGCGATTGCCGACGCCGTCGCCTCCTCCGAGTGGCTCAACGGCAACACATTCGGCAAGACGCCCGACCCTCACAAGATGGTGGTGGGCTTCGACACGCGGTTTCTCTCTGATCGCTACGCCGCCGAGGCGGCGCGCGTCCTGGCCGCCAACGGCTTCACTGTGTTCCTCTCCAACTCCGACGTCCCCACGCCGGCCGTCTCCCTGGCTGTTGGCCAACTGGGGGCGATTGGCGGGATTATGATCACCGCCTCGCACAACGCCCCGCGTTATAACGGCGTGAAGCTGAAGGCGGCCTATGCCGGCTCGGCGCTGCCCGAGCAGTGTCGCCGAGTCGAGGTCTACCTCAACGACAACGAGCAGCGGGGCCGCGGCCCAAATTTGATGGATTACGATCGGGCCAAGGAGGCCGGCCTGATCCAGCGCTTCAATCCCACCCTGGCCTACTTCGACCATCTGCGGACTCTGATCGATGTTCAGGCCATCGCCGACAACCCTCAGCACCTGGTTGTCGACCCAATGTTTGGCTCCGGCCGCGGCCAGATCCGGGGAATCCTGCAGGGCACCGGCTGTGAGGTCTCCGAGATCCGCGGCGAGATGAACCCCGGGTTCGGCGGCATCCACCCCGAACCCATCGCCCGCTACCTCGGGGCGCTTGCCGGAGCCATCGCCGCCGGCCACGGGCAGCTCGGCCTCGCCACCGACGGCGACGCCGACCGCATTGGCGCCATGGACGGCCGAGGCCAGTTCGTCGACCCGCACCGCATCCTGGCCCTGGCGCTCAAGTACCTCGTCGAGAAGCGCGGCTGGCGCGGCAAGGTGGTCAAGACCATCTCGACCACCCAGATGGTCAACCGCCTGGCAGCCCGCTACGGCCTGGAGGTCATCGAAACCCCGGTCGGCTTCAACCACATCGCCGACTGGATGCTGCGGGATCATGTCTTGATCGGAGGCGAGGAATCGGGCGGAATGTCCTTCCAGGGGCACATTCCCGAAGGCGACGGCGTGCTGATGGGCTTGCTCCTGGTCGAGATGGTGGCGACGACGGGCGCGCCGCTGGAGGACCTTGTGGCGCAGCTGTTGGCCGAGGTCGGCCCTTCCCACTACGCCCGGCTCGACCTCCGGCTCTCGGCGCCCGTCGCCAAGGAGCGCATGGTGGCGCGCCTCACCGATGAAGCTCCCACCCAGATCGCCGGCACCTCCCTCGCTTCCGTGAGCACGCTTGACGGCGTGAAGTATCTTCTGGAGGACGAATCCTGGCTCCTCATCCGCCCCTCCGGGACGGAACCCGTGCTCAGAGTCTACGCGGAAGCCAGAGAGGCAAGGATGGTGGAGGAGCTTCTGGCCCACGGCCAAGCCGTGGCCGAGGCCAGGCGCTAAGGTGCGCCGCGGCTAGCCGCTCAAGACAGCGGGGAGCTCGATGGTGAATGTGCTCCCCACCTCCAGCTTGCTCTTGGCGCTCACCCGGCCGCCGTGCAATTCGACAATCCCTTTGCAGATGGCCAACCCCGAGCCGATGCCTTGCTGCTCTTGCCGGGAGCGGTCCACCTGGTGGAACACCTGGAAGAGCGATCCGAGCTCCTCCTCCCGAATCCCCACGCCCTGGTCTTCCACCTGAATCCGCAGACGGCTCTCATGGGTCTCTGCCCGGAACCAGATCTTCCCGGTTTCGGTGCGCGAGAACTTCACGGCGTTGTCCAACAGGCGGCCGATGGCGTTGCCCAGGTAGATTTCATCGGCCACGATCGGCGGAAGGGAATCCGGCACGTCGATCACCAGCTCCAGGCCGCGGCTCTTCGCCGTCGTCTGGAAGGCGCGAGCCTGCGTGCGAAGCCATGGACCGATGTCGTCGATCACCCGCCGCCGGAACTGGAAGAGACTCTCCGCCTCCCCCGTCTCGAGCTCCACCAGGGTCATGAAGTCCAGCACCAGCCGGTGGAGGCGGTCGGCCCCGCGGCGGATTCCATGCATGAATTGGCGGAAGTCTTCCGAGGCGAGGTCGGCGCCTTCCTTTCCGAGCATGTCGGAGTAGTTGATGATGTAGGTGAGGGGCGTCCGGAACTCGTGGCTGAGGGTCGCCAAGATCGTGCGCTTGAGGCCGGAGAACTGCTCTTCGCGTTGCCGCCGGATCTCCCGCCGGCGGAGTAGCTTGGAGCGCACCACCACCAGCAGGTCTTCCTCCTCAAACGGCTTGGTGATGTAGTCGTCGACGCCCATCTCTTTGCCGCGCCGCACCTCCTCCTTCCCGCCGCGGGCGGTGAGGAAGATGAACGGCATGTCGGTCAGCTCCGGGCGCGCGCGCACCTTCTCAAAGAACTGGTAGCCGTCCATGTCCGGCATCATGATGTCGGAGACGATCAGGTCCGGACGGCTGTGCTCGAGGATCTCAAGGGCCGGCGGGCCCCCTGGCGCCGTGAGCACCCGGAAGCCCGAGACTTCGAGGAGATCGCGCACTCCTTCGAGCAGCGAAAGATTGTCCTCTACAACCAGAATCAGCTCACCCGCCATCGAATCCTCACCCCGCTTGGCTTAGGGGAAGGGAAACCGTAAAGGTGCTTCCTTCCCCCAGCGTGCTCGAGACGTCCACCTGTCCTCCATGTCGTCTGACGATTTCGCTCACGATGGCCAATCCCAGGCCGCTTCCAGGGATGTGGTGCTCCCGGGCCAGGGAGCCGCGGTAGAAGCGCTCGAAGATATAGGGTAGGTCCTCATCGGGGATCCCCCGCCCTCCATCTTCAACGGCGACGACCATCATCGGCTTCCCGTCCGGCGTGGCGACGCCTTTGATCTGGAGCCGCACCCATCCGCCCTCGGGGGTGTAGTTGATGGCATTGCTCAGTAGGTTGGTGAAGACCTGGATCATCTGGTTGCGATTCGCAGGGACGACCGCCCTTTTTCCGCCCACGACCTCCACCCGAAGATCTTTAGCCTGGAAGGCCGGCCGGTGGTTCTCGACGACCTGTTCGAGGAGCGGCCCAAGCTCCACCGGCTCCACGCCCTCCACGACGGCACGGCTCTCCAGGCGGGAGAGGTTGAGCAGATCCTCAATCATCTCGCCCAGCCGGCTGGCCTCCTGCTCCAGGACGCCCAGGTATTGCTCCCGCCGGTCTTCCTTTCCCCTGCGCAGCAGCGAGAGGTAGAGCTTGATGTTCGCCAGCGGCGTCCGTAGTTCGTGGGAGACAGTCGCCACAAACTGCGACTTCAACCGGTCGAGCTCTCGCAGCCGCGAGATGTCCCGTAGCACGACCACCGTCCCGACGGCCAGCTCGCCCAGCTTCACCGGGGAGGCCAGCGCCTGGAAGGTGAGCTCGCTGAGCTCCACCTGCTCGCTGACCACCCCGCCTTGCGCGTGCAGGCGGCCGATCTGGGCGAGCACCTCGTTGGACGTCGGGCCCTCCAGGAGGGTTTGGGCCACGGGGTTGGTGAGAACGAGGTTGCCTTCCAGGTCGAGCACGACCACGGCATCGGCAACCGATCGAAGGATGGCTTCCGTCCGCTCCTTCTGGGAACGGATTTCGGCAGTTCGGGCCGTCACGCGGGCTTCGAGTTGCGCGGCGTGGGCTCGCACTTCGGCGAAGAGCCGCGCATTGGCGAACGAGATCGCCACCTGTGCCGCCAGCGCCTGAAGCATCTCGAGATCGGCTTCCCCCAGCCCGCCGGGACGGTCGCTCTGGATATCGAGCACTCCCACCGTCTCTCCGGCGATCACCAGGGGGACCGCCAGCTCGCAGCGCGTTTCGGGAAGCTCCGGGATGGCGCGGTAGCTCGGCTCGGCGGAGACGTCGGCCACCAGCCAGGGGTTTCCGGTCTGGGCCACGGTGGTCATGATGGTCTTGTCGCGGAGCGAGAGTGTTCGATCGACGATGATGGCCTTTCCTTCGGGCGCCATCGCTACGGCTTGAGGGACCAGGCGCTCACCTTCGACCAGGAGGATCGCGACGGAGTAGTAGTTGAAAGCCTGCTGGATGCGGGCCGCCACTTCGCGCACCAGTTGCTGAATGTCGAGCACGGAGACGGCGTAGCGCCCGATTTCGTTGACCAGGCGCAGTTCCTCGGCCCGGAGCGACGCCGTCTGCATCAGGCGGGCGTTGTCCAGCGCCACCGCGATCTGGTTGGCAATCATCCGCAAGATGCGGAGATGGCCCTCCCCGAACCGGTGGGGGCTCTCACTCTGAATCGAGACGGCGCCGATCACCTCTCCCCGGGCGATCAACGGAACGCCGAGCCAGGAAGCCGTCGGAACGCCGGCCATGAGCCCGGGCACGGGGAGCTGCGCCAACTCGGCGTTGTAGTCCTGGATCAAGAGGGGCTCCCCCGTCTGGACCACGAAGCCACTGAGCGTCGGGCCGCGCAGGGGAACGTCAAGCGCAGGCAGGCGTCGGCCTTCGTCAAGGACATCACAATGGAGGCTGTCGGCCGGCTGAAGGCGGGCCAGTACCGCAGAGTCCACCTCCATCAGGCGGTCCACCTGATCGAAGAGCAGATCCACCACTCCCTCGGGTGTGAGCTCCTGCGAAAGGGAGATCCCGAGGTTGAACAAAGAGGTGAGCTCTTGCGACTGCCTGCGCAACTCCGAGATGGCCTGGACGTTGTGGATGGCCACCGCCGCGTGGTTGGCCAGTGCAGCGGCGAGGGCCCTCTCCTCCTCGGAAAACTCGCGTTGGGCTCCGGGCGCCTCCAGCGCCAACACCCCTTGCAGCCTGCCCTCGCGTTGGATCGGCGCGGCCAGCAGCGGGCCCACCCGGAGGTCTTTGATCCAGGGCATGATCGCCTCCAGGTCGGCGGCCGAGTAGAGACGCACTCCGTCCAGCTGGAACGCGGCGCGGAGCTCTTGCTCCCCCTGGAGGGAGATCGGTATCGATTGATATCGGGCCACCACGGCCGGATCCAATGTCCTCCCCGGATCATAGAGGCAGGTGGCCACGACCTCATCCCGGTTCGGAGACACCAGCACCACCGCCGCCCGCGATACCCCCAGTGCCTCTCCGGCGTAGCGCGCCAGGTGGTCGAGGATGGATTGGGTGTCGGGCATCGCGTTGACGACGCCGGCCAGCTCCTGGAGCATGCGGTTCTGACGGCTCGCCTCCCGCTCCCGCACAAAGAGGTCGGCGTTGTCCATCGCCACACCCACCTGGCGGGCAAAGGCGGTGGCGATTTCCACGTGGAAGTCGTGAAAGAATCCCGGGGTGAGGCTGTCGAGCGAGAAGATGCCGATGGTCTCACCCCGCCGGGAGATCGGGACTCCCAGCCAGGATCGCACATGGGCCGAGAAGCTCGTCTCCACCCACTCAGGATCCTTCCCTGTGTTGGCCACCAGAACCGAGTGACCGGTGATCAGCATTTGCCGCAGATGCGGATACTGCCCCGTCGGTAGGGAGCGGCCGACGGCCGTTCCGCGCACGAAGTCCTCGTATCCTCGGGCGGCGCGTATCTGCAGCTCCTGGCCGCGACTGATCATCACACTCGCCGAATCGAACGGAACGACCGTGAGCAAGAGCTCTAGAACCTGATCGAGCAGGTCCTCGGGATCAAGCGTCGCATTAATGATCAGGGAGACTTGCTGCAGCGCCCGCAGGCCCGTGGCCTGCCGGGTGAGCTGCCCCAGCGATTGAGCGTGGCGGATGCCGGAACTGAGGGGACCGGCGAGACGGTCGAGGGCCTCCCGCTCCGCCTCGCCGAGCCGCTCTCCGACCACGAGGATCGCCCGAGTGGAGCCGGCTTGCACGATGGGGAGCAGGTAGATCGCCGGGGTTTGGAAGACTCCCAGGACTTCCGCCATCCGTTTGGCGTCGGGCCCGGGGTAGAGGCGGAGAAGCTCGGCGGGATTCTCCGTGTAGATCGAGGGGCGTCCAGCCAGGAAAGCCTGCAGCTCGGCCTGCGCCTCCTCCTGGTCGGAGACACTGCGGGCGTCAGGAGGGAAGATCGACTCCAACTCCTCCACCACCTGGGTGGGATAGCCGGCCGCCAGCAAAGACCAGCGGCCGGTGTACGGTTGAACGTAGATCAGGACCGACCGAAGCTCCAAGGACTCGAGGCCGGCCACCAGATGAGCGGCAAATCGCTTGAGCGCCTCTGCCCCACTCAGCCCCAGGGCCACTTGATCGATTTGGTCCCGAAACCGGTCGATCCGCCGGGCGCGTATCCAGCCTGGCAGGAGCTCCACGAATGGACCCAGCGTCTCGGGCCGCTTCTCCGTCCACGGTCCCTCCCAGGGTGGCTCACCCGAGGAGGGGAGAGGCCCGATCCCGAAGACGAGCGGTGGGGAATCCTGCCGTTCGCAGGTGAGCAGGAGCGCGAGCAATTCCGGGGCGGGGCCGGGCAGCCCGACAAGCAATGCCTCGTAGTCCGCGCGCCCCAGCTCGCGGGCGCAGGATTCCGGCCGGGCCCGGACGGTCACGCGGTAGGCTTCGCCGAGGGCAGCCAGCGCCTCCTCGATCAGCCGGCGCCCTTCGGGATCGGGATCACAAACCAGGACCCGTGCGCCGTTCACGGTGATTCCGCGCTAGGCCTCCTGTGGCCGCGAGAGCAGCTTGTAGCCGCGCCCACGCACAGTGACCAGATAGCGCGGGGCTGCAGGATCCGGCTCGATCCGCCCGCGAAGGCGGCTGACTAGTTTTTCCACGCGGGTATCGTCCACTTCGTCGAGGTAGCTGTCGCCCCAGACCGCAGTGACAATACGATACTTATCGGTGAGCTTGTCGATGCGGTCGTAGAGGAGTTGGAGCAGGCGAAACTCGAGCTCCGTCAGAACAGGGATTCGCATTCCATCCACCCACACATCTCCGGAGTCCGGATCCAGGTGGACGCCTTCCCCTCCCACCTCGGCTGCTCGGCCTCGGCGGGCGACGAAGTCGGCGAAGAGCGGGGAGAATAGCTTTCCCTGGCGCGCCAGTCCCAGCGTCTCGAGCCGCCGCGATTGCGGCGCCGCCACGTCCGCATCGGTCTGCGTGGCCATCGCCACCAGGTCGGCCTGCTCCTGCGGCCGAAGTTGGGCCCAGATCTTCAGGCACTCGGCCCGTGGCCCGGGCTCCAGGCCTGCCGCCTCTGCCAGATCCCTGCCCGCGGGCTCGGGATGAGCGGCCAGAGCCTGCGCCAGCGCCACCAGAATCCCCGGATGGCCTCCCGACAGCCTCAGGCAGACCTCGCGCCCCGCGAGGTCAGGTGGCCTAGAGGGCAGGCCCGCCAGGTAGCGCACCATCTCGTCGGAGGTCAGGGGCGGAACTGTGTAGGTCGTCGAGGCGAACATTTCCGAAAACTCGTCCTCGGCGGTCCCGCTGCGCAGTTCGGAGAGGCTGCGCATCGTCGCCGTGGCGTAGGTGAGACGCCGGGCGAAGCGGTCCCGGAGGGCGCGCAGATTCAGAAGGGCCCTCTCATCCAGGCTGGCAAAGATCTCGTCGAATTCGTCGATGAGAAGGACGATCGAGCGCTCGAAGCCTTCGCAGAGCTCGGTCAACGCCAGGTTGAAGGAGAGTGAGGCGGGGAAGGCGCTATCGGCGTCGGTGACAGTCTGATGATGCTGTCGAAGGGCTTGTTGCAGGTCGGGCGCGGCCGCGCCCGCGATCTTTTCGAGCAGGGCTCGCAGAACCAGTTCGTAGAAGGCCTGAGGCGAGAGCGCCACGGCCTGATTGCAGTCCAGGTAGACCAGCGCACAGGGTCCCTGGGCGCGTTCCTCGATCGCGGGGAGGGCTTCGGGGCTGCCGAGGGCGCGCATCAAGGTCGATTTTCCGCTGTTGCTCAAGCCGGTGACCGAGACACACCGGCCTGCCCCAAGATCGGCCTGGATGCGTTGGGCCAAGGATGGAAAAGGAAGCCCGCCGCCGGATGTCATCGTGGGGAAGACAGAAGCAGGGCCAACGCCGGGTTGACCCTGCTCGTTCCGCGCGAAGGAAATGATCCCGGCAGGGCCCGCCTCATGGCGAGGCACGAGTACGCAGCCGCCGCGCCAGGAAGACCACGACCACGAGCCCTCCTCCCAGGAGGATCAGGTTGGGGACCCCCACATCGTCGGCGAACCCGGTCGAGGGGAGGGCGGTGGCGGTCGGCGTCCGGCCCGCCGTAGCCGTAAGCGCATTGAGCGTCGCTAGTGCCGCGGCCGTCTGGGTGAGCGGGCCGGCGGTCGACGGCGGCGCAGTGGTGGCCGTGGGCGTGTTGGTCGGCAGCACGACGACGCGCGTCCGCGTGGGGGTGTTGGAGGGGAGCGGGGACCGCGTGGGCGGGGGTGTGAAGCTCGGCTGCAGGGCGCCCGCCGTCTCGGTCATCCCGATCACCACCTGAGTGTTCTGCAGGATGATATTGGCGGCTTCCGTCGCCCGAGCGGCTCTCTGTCTCGGGGCCAGCACGAGAGCATACAGGCCGAGACAAACGATGCTGAGCAGCATAATCCCGCCCAGCACGGCCGCGGCGATCACGAAGGGACGGTTTGTGGACTCCTCAGGCAGGGGGCCACCCACCTCAAAATCGTCTGCCATGATCTCATCTCCTCCTGTCGCCGGCCGCCGCCTGGGCTTCCGCCGGGCGTGTGCGGCCCACCTAGACTACTGGAGAGCCTCAAGGTTCGCAAGGGGGACCGTCGCCTGGCCGAATCCCTCCAGGTCGACCGCCGCTGCCCGAGCGAGGATCCCGCTCGGAAACGGCACAGCCTTCTCCTCGATCTCCTGGATCACTCCGACCGCACCCATGTGCGGTGCCCTCAAGACACGGACGCGTACTCCACGGGTGAGGGGGACAACCTCATCGGGGACCTCAAGCTCACGGGCCGAAGGGAGCGGGATGATCACTTCGGGTCGATCGGCCTCGTACGTCCCGCCGGGGCGGGCATCCACCGCCGCCTCACGCCCGACGTTCGACGTCAGCAGCCCATAAGCCATCAGGTTGATCGGCAGCCTCCCGAATCCCTCCGTCACGATCACCGGGTAGGGGAGGCGCTGAGCCACAGGAATTAGATCCGACGTGAGGCTCCCCAGAATCACACCCCGGACGGAAAGCTCCGTCGCCTGGTGCAGCGGCGCAGGATGGTCACACATTCCGGCGATCAGCACCGCCCCACGCAGGTTGATGTCGAGCTTGTCGGTCTGAAGGCGGTCGTCCGGGCTGTCACCCACCAGGCGCATCAGCCCGAACTCCTGCCGGCCGTTTCCCCACACTCCCTGGATGAGCGCCCCGGTCGCCTCAATGGTTACCGTCTGGGTGCCGTCCGTTGCCGTCACCACACCGGGGAAGCCGGACCTCAAGGCGTAGGGCTCTCCCTCGACCTCGAGCAGAACTCGGCTGCCCGAAACGGCGGCGATCCTTCCATCGACGGGCGCCCGGACGGTCCGCCGTGAGATACCCACAGGGCCGGCAATCACCTCGCCCCCGTCCACGCGATCGCCCCGGTTCACCCGAATCTGACGGGCAGCCTCGCGATCGGGCAGGCCCAGCCCTCGAGCGATATCGAGGAAGTAATGGCGGGGCGCCACTTGAGCCTCGGCCAGCACGTCGCCGGGTTGCACCCGTTGCCCGATCCGCACGGCCACGCTCCCGGGGACCGGCAGCCGCCGTTCACGCCGGATCGTGGTCAGCGGGACGACATGGGTGACGTTGTATAGATACTGTGTGGCCATAGGTTTCCAGGATCAGGGTTGCAATTCTCGTACCACGCCCTCACAATTGCGCCCCGAGGTCCCACATCCACTTCTGGATCATCTCAACCCGCCGGACCGAGTCAACCGGCAGACGGAGTGGGCGACCCCGGGCGTCCACGACCAGTCCCACCGCACCTCCGGCGACCCGGAGCACGCCCGCTCTGCCGGGGCCGCCGAAACCGACGTCGAAGCCACGCTCCGGCCGGAGCGTGAGGCGGGCATGCTGGCCCTGGCCAAGCGGGATCACCGCGACCTGGCCGAGCCGGATCTCCCCCTCCACCGCCTCGCCCCCAGCCTCACGGTCCAGCCGCAGACGAAGGACCGGTCGGCCGAAGCGGCCGGAACCGACCGGCGAGACCACAGTCGCCAAGCTGACAAAACTCCCGGATTCCAGCACCTGGACCGCCGCCATCGGAAGAACGCCCGCCGCGGCTCCCATCGCCGGCATCAGACTGTAGGGATCGAGGACGAGGGTGGAGACTCCCGAAGGCTGGAGGGCGTCGAGGAGCACCATCACCGTATACCCAGGCCTCGGGCAGCGGGCGAGAGCGCCGCCGCTCGCCAGAATCGGTTCCAGGGGCGGCATGGATTCAACGCTGCGTTGCCCACGGACCATCGGCCAGGTCTGCCTGGCCAGGCCGATCGCCGTGCGGAGAGCCTGGCGCGCCAGGGCATACTCGAGGTGGAGTTCCACGGGCTCGATGGGAATAGTGCTCGGGTGAAGCGCCTTGTTCGAAAGGTAGTCGTGAATATCGCTGGCAGGCATCTCGAATGGCAACCAGCGCGCCACCTTATCCAGCGAGGAGTGGCGAAGCAGGCCGGGCAGCGCATCTCCGAGCCCCAGATCCAAGTTGACGGAGAGGCGCAGGTCGCCATCGAACGCCGCCGCGACCGTTGTCTGGCTTGCCCCCAGGTCGACCCCCAGCACGCCTTTGCGACGGTCGTACACCCGGCTGAGGTAGCGCACCACGCGCCCAAACGCGTCGGCGGTGGCGAGCAAATTCCCGCCCGACCAGTGCGTGAGCTCATCGAAGCCTGAGATGCGCGACCTCCGGGCCTCGGCGATCACCTCGGAAAGCAGCTGGCGCGCCGGCTCCAGTTCCTCCCGGTCGATGCTTGGGCGCAGGTTGGCCGTGAGCGACACCGGGAGCCGGTCGCCGAAGCGCTCTACGACGGAAGCCGCCAGGGTCCGGTTGCCGGCGTAAACCACACGCGGCTTTTGGGACTCGGGGAGCAGGTTCGCCGCCAGACTGGTGACGTCGACCATTTCCACCACCGATGCCCCCGCGCCGCCGTCGGTGCCTCCGACGACCAAAATCAAATCAGGACGGGCAGCGAGGATCACATCGATTTGCTCCTCCTCGCGGCGGCGGTCCATCAGCCCGATCTCCTGGACGACATCCAGGTAGGTGGAGGCCGCCAAGCGGTGGGCGCTCTCCACCGAGATCCCGGGCATCAGGCCCACAAGGACCGTGCGCACCTTCGGCCCCGCCGAGGTCGTAGCGACGAAGAGATCCACGCCCGACCCGTCGCGCGTGGCCGGCATGATGAGCGCTTCCGATTCATCCACGAGCCGGCGTCCGGTGATGGCCCGCACCTGGTCGAGCGCATTGCGGACTCCCTCGCTGACGTCGAAGAGCGGCGGGCCGGCTGTGGAACTGGCCCGTCCCGTTGCCACCAGGCGATAGCGGCCGTCGACCACGTCGAAGAGGCTGGCCCGCGTGTTGACGCTCCCGACGTCGACGGCCAGCAAGGTGTCAGCTTCGAGCAAGGCGCTCATCGAGTCGCCCTCACCCTCCCAGGAGGCCGCGCGCCAGGCCGACGAGGAATTGGATCCTCTCGGAGAGCACCGCCAGGGCCGCCGCCAGCGCCCCGGCGTACATGACGCCGAACGTGAGGGCGATGAAGACACTCCCCACGAACGACACGGCGATCGAGAGCGGCGAACGAAGAGCCTCACCCAGCGGGCCTCGGCGCGCGGTGAAGCGGAAGTAGACGAGTGTGCTGATGGTACCGATCAGGAGGATGAGGACGTTGGCCACGCGCTCGAATCCGGTCTCTCCGGTCAGCGGGGCGACCGCCGATGGATCCAGCGAGTCCATCGTCGCCAGAGCCTGAGGAACCAACGTGCCGGTGATGGCGCCGCCCACCACCAGCGCCGCGCCCACGCCGACGAGGAGCGCCATGGGCAGGGACCCGAGCCAGGCGGTTGAGGGCCAGGCTTTGAGGCCCAACAGGAGAGCCAAGACCCAGGAAACAACAAAGGCCGCGGTGATGGCGGAGAACCCATCACTCAGCAGCGGGAGGACGAGACGGGGATAGAGGACAGTTCTCAGGGCCAGGGCGCCGGCATAGCCGGCAGCGACCCCCACGAAAAGGTGGACGGCGATGCGGAAGAGGACGTTGTCGCCGAGGATGTAGCTCAGCACCATTAGAGTGAGGAGGGCCGAGGCGATCGTGCCGGCCGTCTCGAGGGCGGTCAGATCAACGGTCATTCAGCTCTCGCTCGTCCCGGTGCCCGATCGAAGCAGGAAGGAAGCGGCGCCATACATCCCTCCCAGGATCAAAGCCATCTCGGCCACCAGCATCCCGGTGCCGAAGGAATCCCAGAGGAGACGCGCATCGCCGGCGCGCCCGTTGGCCTGCTCGTAAGCGACGGCCGCCGGCAGTCCCGAGAGTACCGCGTCCACCTGAGGATTGAGAGCTTCGTAGTAGGGGCGGATCAGCGGCTCGATGCCCGCGCTGGCGACCATGACCAGCGGCGAGGCGCCCGTCCACGGACCTGCCTGCTCCACCCACGTGCGCGCGATTTCCGTTCCGGCTGCAATGATGACCACGGCCCCGAAATCGGAGAACTGCTGGACGCCGGCGAGCACCGGCGTGCTCCACATCCCGCGCCTCGTCGGCTCTTGCGCCAGGAGGAATCCGCCCGCCAGTGATTCGCGTGGGTCACGGGCGAAGAGCTGCACCGCCGCCGGGCCCCCGGGAAGATAACCAAGGTGGACGTAGTCCTGCCCATTAAGGTAGCCGTGGGCATCCCCGATCCGCCGGATCAGGCGTTCCGCCAGGGGGGGCCCACTCGGCCGGGTGGAGACCGTCGCCAGCCGGATATCCCGCTGCATCAGGTCCTCCAACAGCGGACCGGCCACGGCGTCGAGTTCTCCGGCATAGGCAGGCTCGTAGTCAAAGACGAGCAACACCGGGCGATCTCCCGGCAGGCTGTCAACCAGGGTGATCAAGGCCGGCAGGCCGGGGGGCACCAGCGTTGGAACAGAGAGCGAAGGTGCACCGAGGAGCGCCGGGAGCGCGACCGCCAGGAAAAGAGCCCCAGCAATGGCCCAACGAGAGAACGGAAGCCGTCGCCGCGCAGGCGGCTTGGGTCCGACCTCGCTGGCCTCTTGCTCCACCATGCGGTGGATCAGGTCGGCCAGGGCAAATTGCCTCTCCGTGACTTCCAGCCGCGCACCCGAATAGGAGGGCTGGCGAGGCATGGCCACCACGGGCTCGGCCAGGAGCACGCCGCGCAGGCCGGCCAACGGGCCGGCAGATTCCACTTCTTGCGCATCTTCCGCTTGGATCTCCACGACCGGCCGGAACGTATCCATCGGCCGCATGGCTTCCAGCCAGGCCGGCAGCGTCGCT
Source organism: Anaerolineales bacterium (assembly GCA_035288185.1). GTDB lineage: Bacteria > Chloroflexota > Anaerolineae > Anaerolineales > E44-bin32 > DATEAV01. The sequence goes on from DATEAV010000021.1 coordinate 15,517, forward strand.
CGGGCCAAGCTGTCCCCCGGCGCTCCCGCGTCAGGCGGCGCCACGCCGGCGTCTTTCCTCAGATCACCGAGCCAATTGGGGATGTCGATGCTCCCCATCTGCAGATCGGAGGCCGATTCGGGAGTGACCGCCAGACCCTCCTCGGCAACCAGCGCGGGCATATGCGGCAGGCCCTCATCCGATGACGGGCCCGCACCCTCGAGCCACTTCGGCATCGCCCCCTCGAGGAGATCCTTCGAGATCCCCATGAAGGGAGGCGCCTGCGAGACTGCCGGTTTCTCCCCGGAGGGAGGGGGGATTCGACCAGACGGCGGCGCGGTTGCGGAAATCGGTGGCGGAGCCGCCGCCGGCGCCGGTGGGGAACTAGGCGGTAGCGGGCGCGAAGGTGGCCGCGGCCCAAGCGGGGGAGCCTCCCGCTCCGGCTCCTCGCCCAGGGGCGCCTCCGGCTCGGTGGGAAGGAACTCTTCTCTGCGCAGCCTGCCAAGCCAGTCGTCGTCCGCGGAAGGAGGAGGCGCCTCCTCGGCTGCGGCCTCCAGCTCGGTCTTTTGGCGCTCGCGAATGCGGGCCAGCCAGTCGGGCACTTCTCCCGGCGCAGCCTCGGAGGGGCCGGCCGCCGAGCCCTCTTCCTCGCTGAGCCATTCAGGCAACTCCCCTTCTGGCGGGCCCTCCTCTTCCCCGCTCGCAGGGCGCAGGCGGTTCAGCCATTCGGGCTCCCCGGGGCGAGGCGGCGCCTCGCCGCTGGTCTCAGCCTTTCTCTCCACCTCACTCCGGATACGCGCCAACCAGTCGCCAGCTTCCCCTTCCTGCGGCTCAGGCGGGCCGGCGAGGCTCTCGGCCTCGCCGGCAATCATAGGCTTGAGACGCGCACCGCACACCGAGCAGGCGGTCGCATCTGCCGGATTGATCGTACTGCACATCGGACAGCGAACGTCCGCCATCGTCATTCACCGTAGGGGCGGTCGGAGGCGAGCAGCACGCGCAGCCCCGTCGCCGCCGCACCGAGGGCCACCCCCAGCAGGATTCCCCGCGCCCCTCCAGCGGCCCAGACCTGTGCCAGCCAGTTGCGCACGTCGATGATCAGGAGGTACGTGTCGCTCGTCTCGCCCGAAGGCCAAGGCCCGGTGCCAAGCAAGACGAGCAAGGCGACCCCGACGAAGACGAAGCTGAGGAGATCCCTTCGCCGCGAGATCAGCCGGAACCCCGCCAATGTGAGCGTGACCGCCAGCAGGGCCATCAGGCTGGCCTCCGCCGGGAGCTGGAAGCTGTTGAATAGAACCAGGGCGACAGGGTTGTCGGGCCCGAAGAATACGCCGAGAACCAGGGTTCCAAGGAGGGAGAGGACCAGGAGCGCGCTGTAGGGCCAGCCTCGCTCTTGCAGGCTAATCTTACGCAGGTGAACAGAAAGCAAGTTGTAGAGGCCCAGCAGCAGCGCCACTCCCGCTAGCAAGACCGCCAATCCAACGAGGCTGCCTCCCAGCGCGATCAGGATCGGCGTCTGAATGAAGAACCCCGCCAACACAAGAAGCCCGACGACCGAGGCGACCGCCGCCCAGAGGAGGGAAAGACGCAACCTCACACCAGGTCCCCGAGCGTGCGCAAGACCGTGCCGATCAGGATAGACGCAACAATCAGCGTTCGGAGGAGATCTTCCGCTCTCAAGCTGGCGCGATGAAGGGGACCGACATTGAGGTAGGCGCCACCGGCAAAGACCTCTTCACCGATCAAGGGGTGATCGGCGGTCACGTAAAGCAAGGCCTGCGATTGGATATCGTCTGTACCGGCCAGGACGAACGCCCGCTGCCGCTCCCCGAAATCGGCCGCCAGCGCGACCTCGCTCCCGAACGAGCCGATCAGCATATGGACGGAGACGTCCTCGTTCGCCAGGACGGTGGGCAGGGCGGCGGCGTAGGAGAAGGGGGTCGGGGCGAGCATGCGCCCGGAGGTGGACTGGAAGCGGTCTTGCGCTCGGGCGCGATCATACGCCGAGCGCAGCGTGTCCTGGGCGAGCACCGCCATGGCCCCGTCGCCGGCCGTGACGACCACCGGCCGATCGCTCATTGCGGTCGCCGCGGCAACGCGGCTGAGCATCGCCAAGCCGGCGAACGCCGGCGCGCTGTCCGCCCCGGTGACCGAACCCGTGCCCAGCGAGAGGTGAACCCGTTCGCCCGCCTCCACGGCGCGCTCGATCGCCGCCCCGAGCGCCTCCAGCCCGTGCAGGGGACGAAAGACGGCGGGCCAGCGCCGGCCGAGCATGGCGAAGCCGAGGATCAAGCCGACAAAGAGCACGAGCACGGCCGGCCCCAGGAGTTCCTGCGCGATCATGATTCCTCCGCGCGCAGACGTCGAACGAGATCGCTCATCTCGGCATCATCCTCGAGAAGCCTCGAGAGCTCGCCCACCTCGCTCCGACCCAAGAGAGGCTCAATGAGGTACCCCAGTTGAGCGGCCACGAGCGCCAGGGGACTCGCCGCCTCGAGGAACGCGGCCGCCAACGGGGCCAGCCCGGCGCGTCGAAGCCGCGACAAGACGCGGTCCGTGAAAGGACTTCTATCTTCCATGTCGCCCGCGCAGTATAGCACAACCCGCGTTGCCGAACCACAAGGAGAGCGGAACGCCGATGGAGTATCCCTGTTGTCCCTTGGGGCAAACCATCGGGAGGGGCTCGATGTTTCGCCCCCTGCGCTTGCGACGGAGGCGCCGGACATGGATGGGCCGTCTCAGATCCGGCAGATCCAAACAGGGCATCATGCCATGCCTCTCGCAGCACACGAATGCCAAGAGCGCGCGATGCAAGTTTGTGCGCAGCCGGATGGCAGCGGTAGACGGGGATCGGCGCGGCAGGGCTTGAGTTATAATGCGGAACAGTTGTTCGGTTGGACGCTGCATGAGCCTGGATTTCCCCGCGCTTCTCCCTCAAGTGGACGGCCTGGGCCGCTCCGCGGCCGAGCGGGCCGCAGAACTCGGCGCCAGGTTGCCACATGCGTTTCAGGCCCTCGGCGCGGCCGCCCGAGTCCCGCGCGAGGAGCTCGGCCGCCTCCTGGCGCGCGCCGGCAGCCGCTGGCCGGGCGCCTTCCCGAGCGCTGAGCCGATCGACGGCGTTTTCGCGTGCCCGCCACATCCCGAACGCCTCAACATCTTCGCCGCCGATGGCTCCCAGGTCTACCCGGATCGTCACGGCCTGACGCTCTTCTACCTCATCAATATCGGGAGCATTCACATCGCTCACGGCAGCGGCGACCCTCCTGAGGTGAGCAGCACGCCGCGGCTGCTGTATGAGGAGAGCGATCTTTACGGCGAGGATGAGGGGCTGATGCCCTCGGCGCTCATCGATGGGCAACGCGACGCGGCCGAGCTGGCCGAACTCGCCCACCGGTCGGAAGCCCGCCCCGAGGGTCCGTCCCTGGCGATTCTCGACAACGGCCTGCTCCTGTGGCTCGCCCTGCAGATGAAGGACTCGCATCGGCCGGAGGTGACGCGGATCCTGGGGGACTACCTGGAGCAGCTCGGGCGACTCAAGTCGGCCGGCACAGCCGTGGCGGGCTTTGTCGACCGGCCGCGCAATGCGAACGTCTTGGCGCTCCTTCACCTGGCCTCGCTTTCGCCCGATGAGGTGAATGAAGACTCCTTGCACGTGAAACCCTGGCGGGGCCTGACGGATCGCGCCATCTTTGCCAGACTCCTCCGTCCCGGAGAGAGGAGCGCCCGCTTCGAGCATGCCTCCCCGGTGAACGAGCGATTCCGCGCCGCAGGCCACGCGGTGGAGTTCTTCTACCTGTGCTGCGGCGAGGATCAGATCGCCCGCATCGAGGTGCCTGCCTGGGTGGGGGCCGACCCCGCTCTCATGGCGATCGTCCATTCCGGGATCATCCAGCAGTGCCGCACGCCCGGGGGCTTCCCCTACGCGCTTGTGCGGGCTCATGAGCTCGCCGTCGTCTCGTCCGAAGACCGCCAGGCCCTCGAGGAGATGCTGGCCGAGGCGCTCCTCCGCCACGGGCTGCCTGCTCAGCCCTCGCAGAAATCCTTAACCAAGCAATGGACCGGCGCCCGGCGCCGGCACCGTCTCTAGCGCGGCAGGCGGCGCGGCCACCGCATCGAATCACGCCGGATGGAGCCGACCGTGAGCCAAGGAATTGGATCAGGAATGCCTCAGGAGCAAGCCCCCATCGGCCGGGTGACCCGCAGCAGCACCCGCGGGTTCGTCGGGGCGGTCCGACTCCCCGAACCCGAAATTCCCGTCTTCGGGTTGTTCTGCCGTGCGGAAGCCCAGCGCGGGCAAAGCGCTGTGATCGGGCTGATCTACAACATCAGCATCGAGGATGATGCCTTCGCCCGCCAAGTGGCCACCGCGGAAGGCCTCACGCCCGAACAGCTCGCCGACACGCGCTTCAATCGTCAGGTGCCGGTCGAATTCAGCGCCCTGGCCGTGGGCTTCCGCCTCGCCGATGGCTATCGCTACACCTTGCCGCCCCAACCGCCGCTGACCATGGCCGCCATCCACCCGCTCCTCCCCGGCGAGATCCGCGGCTTTAGCGAGCGGCCGGAATGGATACCCCTCGTCCTCGGCGCACCCGAGATCCCGGC
>DATEAV010000022.1:0-3260 GCA_035288185.1 Anaerolineales bacterium
TCAGGCGTCCAGAACTGCCTCTGGGGGAAGAGAGCGGCTTTGAGACCCTCCAGGACGATGGGGAGACCCGTTCCCCCTCCCAGCGCGACGACGCGGGAGGCCGGTCGGAGGGCCTGCCGGGCCGGGGCCTCCAGGCGCTCCCCTGGCGCGACCTGCCAGCGATAGAGGCCGAGGTGACTGTCGTAATCCCGGGTATAGCGTGGTGCGCTCATGAAACGCGTCCCCTGCGAGCCATTAAGCCGCCGCCACCAGGGTGCAATCCACCTCCACGGCGATGCTCCGCCGGAGCATGTCGACCGAAACGATCAAGAGGCCCTTCTGGGGCTTGCTCCGCACCAGGATCCCCTCAACATCCGCCATGGGCCCGCGGGTGATGCGCACCCGCTGGCCCTCCCGCAGATAGGGATAGGGCAGGATGGGAAGGCCGGCGCGCAGGACCCCCTGGATCGCCTCGATCTCACTGTCCGGCACCACCGCCAGGCGGTCCCACCGTTCGCCGAGAACCCGGACCAGGCCGGTGGTCTTGCAGAGCTCGATGTAGCCCGCCTTGTCCATCGCGTGGTGGACGAACACGTAGCCGGAGAACATCGGGACGGTCGCCCGGTGCTTGAACCCGCCGCGCCTGGACCAGGCCTCGATCTTGGGGAGGAACAGGTCGAAGCCCTTGGCGGCCAGCTGATCGCAGACAAGCTGTTCGTAGTTGCTGCGTGTCCAGAGGACGTGCCACTGGAGGCACGCCGACGTTGCTTGGCTTGGCTCGACGGCTGCGGTTTCTGGCAAGGCTTCGCCCCCTTTGGCTCAGCCCTTCTCTGGGGCCGAGCCAATCCATGATGCTCCGGCGGGACACCGCCCCCGTCGGGGCGGCGCCCCTGGCCTGCTGTTACCGCTCTGAGGCGCGGCGTGTGCCGAATCGTCCAGAGCGGCCCAGCAAGGATGCCCCGACCTGCTTGACGGTCCGACCCCACCACTGGGTGCCGTCGCCTTCGCGAGCCCCGTGATACGCGTGGTAGGGCTCCGAGATCGGATGGTCGTCGCGATTGAACACCAGGCCGACGACCTTGGTCGGATCCAGCAGTTTCAACGCTTCGTCCACCAGCTTCTGCGGCGTGTGGTGAGCGTCCACAACCATGAGAAAGCCATCGACCCACTTCCCGATGACGCGGCAATCCGGAACGTGCAGGACGGGCGGCGTGTCCAGCACGATGTAGTCGTAGCGCCGTCGCGCCTCCGCCAGCAACTCTCCCAGCCGCGGCGACTTGAGTATTTCGTAAGGCGCGGACGGCCGGCGGCCGGCCGGCAGGACAGAAAGATTGAACGGGGGACAGTCTTGGACCACGTCGTCCAAGGTCAAGTGTGGGTGAAGGATTGCGTCCACGAGGCCGTGGCCGCCCGAGCCGCCGAACCCGAGGAAGTCCATCAGGGAGGATTGCCGCAGGTCAGCGTCAATCAGGAGGACACGAGCATCCGGGGCCTGGGAGAGGGCCCCGGCCAGGTTGATCGCGGTAGTGGTCTTGCCCTCCTTGACCGAGGGGCTGGAGACGGCGACGATGCAGAGATTCGCCGTCTTGCGGAGGTGTTCCACCAGATGGCGGAGCGCCCGGTACTGCTCGGCCTCGAACGAGGCGGGGGTCAGGAGGCTCACGAGGTGCTGCTCCACCCCATCCCGCGGCCCTGTGGGAAGCTCCGAGGCAGGTTCGGGCTCGGCGCGGCGGATTCCGGGAGGCTTGGGAAGGCCCGGTTCCCGGAGCGCGCGGTCCAGCTCGGCCTGCTCGAGCGCCTTGAAGAACTTGCTCACGGCACCACGAGGTGGCGCACCGACTGCACGAGGCTCAGTAGCGCCGTCATGTCGAACCTGAGGGCAAGGACCGCGACGGCGCTCGCGAGGGCCACGGCGAGGGCGCCGAGACCCCACCGAAATGACAACCTCGCCTTGAAATTAGAGCGCCCCTTGACCTGGCGCCGTGGCGGCGTTCCCTCCTCCAGGTACGCGATTGCCTGGTTGACCGTGTGCCGCTCGATCCGCCGCTTCTGGTCCGCGTAGCCGAAGAGGAGACAGTGGTCGCACACGATGTTGATGAGCCGCGGAATCCCGCCCGAATATTCCGTGAGGCGGTCCACCGCCGCCTCGGTAAACAAACCCAGGTCGCGCGCTCCCGCCACGCGCAGCCGGTTCCGGATGTACTGGCGGGTTTCTTCCGGAGCCAGAGGGGGGATCTGGCAGCGCAGCCCGATTCGCTGCTTGAGCTGCCGGAGCTCAGGGAGCTGAAGCTTGGCCTTGAGCTCCGGCTGGCCCACGAGCAGGATTTGAAGAAGCTTGTCCGTGGGAGTCTCGAAGTTCGAGAGCAATCGGATCTGCTCCAGCGTGGACGGGTCCAGATTCTGGGCCTCGTCCAGCATCAGCACGGTGTTCTGGCCGAGGCGACGACGCTCGATGAGGAAATTGTTGAGGGTGATGAGCCGTTGGGCCCGCGACTCTTCGCCTTTGGCGATCCCGAAGTCCTCGAGCATGTACTCGAGGATCCCGTCGAACGGCAGGGTCGAATTGAAAACGAAGGAGACCGCCGTCCGCCCATTGAGCCGCTGGCGAAGGGCATGGAGCAGCGTGGTCTTCCCCGTGCCGACGTGGCCGGTGAGGACGATGAAGCCCTTCTGCTCCTCGACGCCGTACGAGAGCTGTGCGAGCGCCTCCCGGTGCCCGGGGGTCATGTAGAGGAACCTGGGATCCGGGGTGGCGTTGAAGGGCTTCTCGGAGAGTCCGTAGAAGGTCAGATACATCCGGGGTTCCTCAGGAGCCACTCCGCCCCAGCAGCGAGACCAAGCGTTCGTTCCCGCTGGCGACGAAGTAGGCGACTCCGACGATCACGACGAGACCGACCGTGACGGCTCCGGCGGCCAGCCGGGTGCGCCAGTGCCGGCGGCGGAGATCCGTGTGGGTCAGGATCCGCGGGATACTGACCAGCACCGGCACCGTGCTGAACCCTCTGAGATCGTCGACCGTGTGGAAGGAGGTGTCGAGCTGCTCGGCCAGGACCACGGCTCCCGCCGCGAGGCCGGCGGAGAGCATCAGCGCCAGGAGGATCAATCGGAAGCGCTTGGGGGAGGCGGGCTCGGAGTTGGGCACCGCCGGGTCGAGGACCCGAAACTGCTCCCCCTTCTGGCGCTGCTCCATGCTCTCGGCGAGCTGGGCCTCCTCGTAGCGCTTCAGGAGCGACTGGTAGAGCGCCCGCGTGCTCTCGTAATCGCGCGAGAGCTCCTTGAAC
>DATEAV010000023.1:0-17688 GCA_035288185.1 Anaerolineales bacterium
TCACAGCGATGCCTTCCCGCCGTCCCTCGGCCATCCAGTCGAGGGCGCGGAACCCGAGCCTCTCGGAATCGGCCCACCAGCGCAGCGTATCGGGGGCCGGCATGCCCACATCCGTTGGCATCTCGATTCTGCTGAGCTCGCCGCTTGCCAGGTCCCGAAGCTCCACCGTGGGCCCGGAAGGCAGTGGGAGATAGGCGATCATCACGCCATTCGGAGAAAGCACCGCCCCACCGTTAATCACCATGACATCCCCAATCCCCGTCCCCTGGAGAACAACCTCGGCCTCCAGGGTGTCCACATCGATGAGCCGGACAGCCTGAAGGGCCGGGGCAGCCGGCGCAAGGAACTGCGAGACGGAGATTGCCAGCCTGCCGTCGGGCGACCATCCCACCTGGTCCACATCCAGGGGCGCCATGTCGGGGCACTCGCCCAGGCAGGGAAATGCGGCGACCGGACGCGGTAGAGAACTTCAGTCTCCAAGGAGCCCGGGCCAATCAGGCTGAGCTCCCATGCACCGGCCGGCTCTGGCATTCCCATCCCAGGATCGATCCGCTCCTGGCGAACGATGGCGATGCGATCGCTATCCCACTCAACGACCAGCGAGACGTATTCCAGATCGCCCTCAATCGGAATTGCCCCGGTTTCGCCGGTCCTCAGATCAAGCGTGTACAGGCTGCCGTCGGCCAACCAGGCTAACCCGCGCCCGTCCGGCGCCGCCCAGACGGATCCGCCGTTCTCGGCCTCGGCCAGCTCGCACCGCTCGCCGTGCCAGGATTGGAGGATCAGCTCTCCCCCCTCGACCAACACGAGAGAGCCTGAGGCCGATTCCAGGAGCGCCGTACAGGTGATCGCTGACGCGTGCTTGGTTGGGCCTGCTGCTCAGGAGTGGGCGTTGCGATGGCGGTGGGGCGCGGCCCGCAAGCGGCCAGCAAGACAAGGCCGATAGGTTCGCATCAGGCTCCGGGTCGCTTGACGCCACCGGGCAGCACAGGTATATTCGGACTGTTTTAGGCCGAATGCGCCCCAGATTCTTAGTCGGCTCGCAGGGGCCCACGAGCGCCGCACTCGCGCCCGCGTGCCCTGTGGTGGCCCGCAGGCCCAGGAGGAAGAGTGTTCACCCTCAAGCGTGCCCGAATGTTCACGGCCAGCCTCCTCCTCGTTTCCATCCTCCTGCCCCGCGTGCGGCCTGTCTACGCCGCTCCACAGAACGTCGATGTCCTCACCGTTGGGGCCGTCATCGGCGGGGCATTCCTTGCCAAGGGATTGGTGGGTGATCTTCTCGATGATGCCAGCGGCGAAGTGAAAGAGATCTTGGCCGAGGTCGATGAGATGCTCAACGACCTCATCGACGAGCTCGGCGCAACCTACGAAGACCTCCTGGATGTCACTCTCGACCAGCTGGATGCCTTCACGCGCGACCAGCTCCTTCGACTCAATTCGATGATCCAGCGGCTCCAGGCCGACCTGCAGGTGGGCCTGGATCAACTCAACGAGACGATCTTGGAGGACCTGCGATTCATCACGACTCAGGCCCGGACGATCGTGGCTCAGCTGGAAGACGTCGTCGCCGTGGCGGTGGGAGGCGCCCTGATCATCGTCGACAAGACCGCCTTCAACCTGGCGTTCCTGGTTGCGCTCGTCCTCCTCGGGCTGGGGCTGATCGCCATCATCTGGCTGCTCTTCACCCGCCGGCTCCCCCGGGAAGTGACGTCCCGGCGGCTGGCGCTAACCGGGATGGGCGCTTTCGTGCTCGTGTTCGGGGGTCTGCTTCTTCCGCAGGGCAGGGCCTACGCGCTCACCTGGTCAGGTCTGGGGCGGCGCGTGGAAGAGCTCGTCGAACCCCGGATCTTTCAGGTGACTCCCGAGACTCTCGTGCTGGGGAGGACACGCGAGATCGCCCTCCTTGGAGCGCGGTTGGCCCCCGAAGGCATCGCGCCGACCGTTGAGATCGCCGGGACGGCCGTAGCCGTAGCGGCTGCCTCAAACGAGATCGTCGTCGTCGACGTGAGCCAGGCCAACCTGGGTGCGTCGATCGGCTCCCAGACGATTCGGCTTGTGACGGCCGCGCCGGAAGGAGGGGCACCCCAGGTGGCGACGGCCGCCATCACAATCCAAGAATCGCGGCCCCTTCCCAGCGTGGTTTCGTGGACGATCACCCCACTCGGGAATGTCTACGAACAGGGCGGCAACGCCACGGTGACCGAGGTCGGTTGTCGCTCGTCGGGAGGGACGAAGACCACGACAGGAAGCTGCCACGAGGAGGTGGAGATCCGGGTGGATACGGCGAACGGCTTCGTGCTCGACCCGTCCGTCCCGGCCACTCTTGGCACCGTCCCTGGCTCCGGCAACACCCTCACGAACAGCGGGGATGCGACCTACGGATTCACCGAGACGATCACAACCTACGAAGAGCGAAATCCCAGGCGCAATATTCGCCTGCTTGACGAAGGAACCCGGATTGTCGGGATTGTCGTCTCAGCAAGCGCTCAGTCCGACACGCGGCATCCCATTACCAACAGCGCGCGCAATCGGGGCGAGTTCCGGGGAACCTATACGGTCTTCGGGCGGAGGTTGCGCGAGGATGTACCCGCCCCCGTATGGACGTTCAGTGGGACCTGCCCGATTTCCGGGACCGTGGTGTGCGGGACGTACCCATACCCTCAGGACCTGGCGCGCTTCGTCGACGGCCATCTCTTCCTGGTCCAGGTGACGTTCCGGGGCGCGGATGGGGAGCTGGTGGCCAGATCCGACGCGCTCATCCCCAATGATCCCTCTTCGTCGATTTCTGCGCCGTTGCGTTATGAAGACGAGAACGGGCGGCTGACCGGCGCCACGTACGAACTGACAATCCTCGATAGTTCGGTCAGCGTATTTGGACCAGACCTTGGCGTGACGCTCCCGCCGATGTTCTCCGAACAGATCAACGAGGCCCTCGAGCAGCGGAGCCGCTGCCCTTTCTTCTTGTGCCCGTGAGACGAACCCCGGTAGGTACCCCGAGAGGCTCTGAATTAGCCGCATCCAGAGCGAATGCAGCGCTGCCTTGCGCGCCCTTTGTGCTTGCTCAGTTCACAGGTTCTTAGGCGAGATCCTTCGCGCCTTCGTCCTAGACCAAGCGACCTCATGGGGCAGGATTCCGCTCAGGATAACGTCAAAAGAGAAGTCAATCAGCCCTCCCTTCTCCTTCCCCCCACGCATGACATCCGACCGACGGCCTTGCATCGAGCGAGATCGCCCTCGCCTCCACAAGTAGGGGCGGCTCGCGAGCCGCCCCTACCAGGCCCCGCAGGGCGCGAGACCTCGCGGAGCGTTAGTCTCAGGAACATCCCTCGCCTTGGAAATTCCCGCTGACGGCGCGCCGACGGATCGGGGCGGCCTTCTCGACATGTGAACCTGGGCCCGCGCGGCAGGCGCCAAGCGCGGCGTGACCGACTCGCGGTGTTAGAATACGTCGCCCGTCTGCCCTCACAGGTTTGCCCGGGCACCGCATCGACGAGAGCAGCGGCGCTCCCTCCAAATCCGTGATCGAGAACCCCGGCCCGCAGGAGACTTCCTACACCGTGAATCCCCGATCCCTCCTGCACCGCCTCCTCGAGCTCGATCGGCCGTACCAAGCTTTCGACGGCGAGGCGCTTCAGAGCGAGATCAGGCGCCATTATCGCTGGAACCTGGCCGTCAACGTCGCCGAGGTGGCTCTCTTCTTCCTGGGCGCCTCCTTCGTCGCCGCGACGACCATCTTGCCCCTCTTCATCTCCAAGCTCACCTCCAGCACACTGGCCGTGGGGATGGTGGCCTTGCTCGCCCAGGGCGGGTGGTACCTGCCCCAACTCTTCACCGCCAACGCCACCGAGCGCGTTCCGCGCATGCTTCCGATCCTCGTAAATATCGGCTTCTTGGCCGAACGGGTGCCGATCTTCCTATTAGTCCTGGCCGCCTGGCTGGCCCTCGCCTCACCCGGCGGCGCCCTCCTCCTCGCCCTGCTCGCCTACGCCTGGCACACCCTGGGCGCGGGGGCGATTGCGCCGGCCTGGCAAGAGCTCGTCGCTCGATGCTTCCCCGTCGACCGGCGGGGCTTCTACATGGGCTTTGGCTCCTTCGTCGGGACTGGCGTCGGCGCCTTGGGAGCGGTCGCCAGCGTCGCGCTCCTCACCGCCCTACCCTATCCGCAGAGCTTTGTGGCCGTCTTCCTGGCAGGGGCTGTCTGCATTCTGGCGAGCCTGGCCTTCCTGGCGCGCGTGCGCGAGCCGATCCCCGCCCGCCGCCCCGCCCCGCAATCGACGCGCGAATTCTGGATCGGCGTGCGCGAGATCCTGAAGACGCAGCACAATTTCCGCCGCTACCTGGCCGCCAGAGTGGTGATGGGGCTGGGCGCCATGGGCGTGGGATTCCTGACGCTCAGCGCGATCCGCACATGGAACGTCAGCGACGGTACCGTCGGGATCTACACCGGCCTGAGCCTTCTCGGCGAGGCGGCCGGGATGCTCATTCTGGGCTTGCTGGCCGATCGTCGCGGCCACAAGCTCTCCCTCCAGCTTGGCGGGGCCGCCTATGTCGTCGCCTTCGTCCTGGCTGCCTGGTCGCCGGATCCGGCAGTGTACTATGCGGCCTTTGTCTTGGTCGGCTTTGGGATCGGAGGCCAGATCACCTCAGGCATCATGATGACCCTCGAGTTTGCCCCGCCGGGCCGCCAGCCCACCTACGCAGGCCTTGTGAACACTAGCCTCGGATTCGCGGGGATCGTCGCTCCCCTGGTGGGGGCGTGGCTGGCAGCGCGGGCGTTCTCCGTCTTGTTTCTCCTCTCGGCGGCTCTCGAGCTATCAGCGCTCGTCATCCTCGTCGCGCGAGTGGCCGACCCGCGGCATGCGCCTTTGGGCTCCGCAGCGCCTGCGGCTGAGCGACATCGCGGCGGGGCGTAGTTGCTGTGTAGTCGTGCGACGCGTGAACGAGGCTCCGTTCCGATCCGGACGCGTGATCATCGCATCGTCGTGGGAGGTCAACCAAGGAGGCAAGCTGAGCGGATCCCACTCCCGGGCAACGCGTGCCGCTCGCGAGATCCAAGATTCACTCTGAAACAGAACCCGATGGACGTGAGCGCTCGCACGCCCCAGGGCGAGCCGCTGCGCCGAGCGGAAGCGAGGCGCTGCGGGGAGACCTGACCCGAATGAATGGCGCGGTCAGACCGCTCCGAGCACCAGAACGGCGTTTTGGCCGCCGAGGCCGAAGCTGTTGGAGACCGCCACGCGGACTTCGGCGCTGCGGGCGGCATTGGGAACATAGTCGAGATCGCACTCGGGATCGGGTGTCTCGTAGTTAATGGTTGGATGGATGACGCGCTCGACAATCGTCATGATGCAGGCCAGCGCTTCCACTGCGCCGGCGGCCCCCATCATGTGGCCCAACATCGACTTGGTCGAGCTGACGGGGATGTCGTAGGCGCGCTCTCCGAAGACGGCTTTAATGGCGCGCGTCTCGGCCGCGTCACCCAGAGGCGTGCTGGTCCCGTGGGCGTTGATATAGTCGACGCGATCGGGGCCAATCCCGGCCGAGGCGAGAGCCCGGCGGACGGCGAGCGCCGCCCCCTCTCCCTGCGGTTCCGGCTCGATCATGTGGAAGCTGTCGTTCGACACACCCAGCCCGAGAACTTCGGCATAGATGCGCGCCCCGCGTTTCACGGCATGGGCCAGGCTCTCGAGGATCAAGGTGGCGCTGCCTTGCGCAGCCACGAAGCCCTCTCTGCGCGCGTCGAACGGCCTCATGGCTCGTTCCGGTTCCGCGTTGAAACTCGTGGCCAGGGCGCGCATGGCCGAGAAGCCGGCAAACGCAGCCCTTGAGACGACGCTCTCTGTGCCGCCGGTAATCACGATCTCCGCCTCGCCGCGCCGGATGACCGCAGCCGCTTCCCCAATCGCCTGCGTGCCGGAGGCGCAGGCCGTGCAAATGGTGCTGTTGTAGCCCCGCAGACGATGGGCGGCGGCCACGAAATAGGAGGCCATGTTGGGCCAGAGCCGCACGACCCGGAAGGGGGAGATCTTCTTCGGCTCCTCGCCGTGCATGGCCGCGGCCGCCTGCTCGGTCTCCTCGATCGTGCTCCCCCCTGCCGTGCCAAGTACCACCCCGATTCGATCCCGGTCCTCTTGATCGAGGTCGAGGCCGGAATCTCGCAGCGCCTCTTCGGCGGTGATGACGGCGAGCTGGCTCGCCTGCGCCATGTGGCGGAGCTTGTTGTGGGGCAAGTAGCGCCCAGGGTCGAATCCCTTAAGCTCTCCGGCGACCTGGCACGCCCATTCTCCTTCGAGGAGCGTCAGAGGTCCGACCCCGGAGCGTCCCTCCTTGAGCGCCTGCCACGTCTCCGCTGCCGAATGACCGACCGGGGTGAACGCCCCCAGTCCGGTGACAACCACTCGTTGATGGTCGCCTCGATGGCTCTCGCTCTCCATGAAAATTCTCCCTGACGCCCCGGGCCCCTCGCTGCAGTTGTTGGTCGCCCCTGTCGACAACGCCGTGGGCTGGATTGGAGGTGCCCGCCCGCGCCTGCTCAGCGGACGCGGCCCTGGCTGTTGATTTTACCCTGGATCAGCGAGCAAGCATGCCGCCTGATGCTCCGCGCCCACGAGGATTAGCGGTGGGTCGGTTCGAGCGCAGTCGTCGAAGGCAAGAGGGCAACGGGGGTGGAACCGGCAGCCGCCAGGCAGGTCGACGGGGTTGGGCGTTTCGCCGCCGAGGATGATCCGTTGACGGCGCATCCGGGGGTTGGGGACCGGAATGACGGAGAGCAGGGCACGCGTGTACGGGTGTTGCGGGTGGGCCAGCACCCGCCGTGTGGGGCCGATCTCGGCGATGCGGCCCAGATACATCACGGCAATCCGATCGGTGAAGTAGGCCGCGGTGGCAAGGTCGTGGGTGATGTAGAGGATCGAGATTCCCCGGCGAGCGCGCAGCTCGTCAAGAAGGTTGAGGATCTCGGCGCGAATCGAGACGTCGAGCATGCTCACCGGCTCATCGGCGATCAGCAGCACAGGCTCCAAGACGAGCGCACCGGCGATGACCACACGCTGCCGCTGCCCTCCCGAGAGCTCGTGAGGTCGACGGCTCATGAAGGCTTCAGCCGGGCTGAGCCCAGCATCCTCCAGCGCCTGGCGCACCCTGGCAAGCTTCTCCTCCCGGCTTCTCGTCACGGCGTGCACTTCCAGCGGCTCCGCCACCGACTCCAGGACGGTCGCTCGGGGGTTTAGCGACTCGTAGGGATCCTGAAAGACCATCTGCATCTGGCGCCGCAAGCGCTTCATCGTGATCGCCGGGAAGACCGAGGGCTCCTTTCGGTACATCCGGCCGTTGACCTGTGCGATGGATGCCCGAGGCCGATCGCCGGCTCGCTCTCCGAGGTGAGTGACGTCCTGTCCGTTGAAGCGGATCGTGCCTTCGTCGGCCGTGATCAGGCCCATAAGGGTGAGCGCCGTCGTCGTCTTTCCGCAACCACTCTCACCCACCAGAGCCAGGATCTCGCCGCGCCGGAGGTCGAACGAGATCCCGTCGACCGCGTGGACCGCCTTGCGCGGGCGCCGTCGGAGTGTCCCTGTCAGGCCTCTCGGCAGAGGAAACTCTTTGTGCAGCCCCTCGACCTCCAGGATGAAGTCTTCCTCGGGTGGCGAGGCACGGCGGGGCGGCACGTCAGCCGGCGGCATCGAGTGCAGCCTCTTCATAAAGGTGGCAGGCGACCCAGTGGCCCGGCTCCACCAGGCGCGGGCTGGGCGACTCGAGGCGACAGCGGTCGAAGGCTTGCGGGCAGCGCGGCGCGAAACGGCAACCGGGAGGGAGGTCGTTCAGCCGTGGAGGGTGACCGGGGATCGAGATCAGCTTTCCCTCGGGCCGGCTCAGGTCGGGGAAGGCGGAGAGCAGCAAGCGAGTGTAGGGGTGGCGCGGATCGTTGAAGATGCGATCCACGTTGGAGTATTCCGCCAGGGCGCCGCCATACATCACCAGCACGCTGTGACAGAGCTCGGCCACGACGCTCAGATCGTGCGTCACCAGGATGACCGCCAGCCCGAGCTCGCGCTGAAGCCTTTCCAGGAGCTCGAGGATCTGGGCTTGAATCATCACGTCGAGGGCGGTCGTCGGCTCGTCGGCGATGACCACCTGGGGGCTGCAAGCCAAGGCCATGGCGATCATTGCTCTCTGCCGCATTCCACCGGAATACTGGTGAGGAAAATGCGCTTCACGGCTGCGGGGGATCCCCACCATCTCCAGCAGCTCGCCCACGCGGGGGGCCGCCGCGCCAAGCCCGGGCGCCAGGCCGTGGATCACGAGAGCTTCACCGATCTGATCGCCGACCGACCGCACCGGGTTGAGGGCGTTCATGGCGCCCTGGAAGATCATCGAGAGCCGGTCCCAGCGGAGGGCGCGCATTTCGGCTTCATCCAGGGCCATGAGATCCCGCCCCTCGAGCAGGACCTCGCCGGAGACGATCCTCCCGGCCGCGGGCAAGAGCCGGAGCAGGCTGAGCATGGCGGTCGTCTTGCCGCAGCCGCTCTCGCCCACCAGCCCCATCGATTCGCCCTTCATCACCCGGAAGCTGAGATCGTCGACGGCGCGGAAGACACCCTCGTCGGTGACGTAGTGGGTGGAGAGGTGGCGCACCTCGAGCAGTGGAGGCTGGGGATCCGCTACGCCCACCGCCCTATCGCTCCGCCGCCTGGGCCTGCGCCGGCCGGACGACCATCTTCTCCTCACCCTGGAGGTGGTGCGATTGGAGACGTGGGTTGAAGGCCTCTTCGAGCGTGTTGCCCACCAGCGTGCAAGACAGCACGACCCACACGATCCCCAGGCCGGGCGCCACCAGCGCCCACCAGGCGCCGGCGCTGATCGCCCCGCGGGTGAAGGCGAAGTTGAGCATCCCGCCCCAGCTGAGCGTCGTCGGGTCACCCAGGCCGAGGAAGCTCAACGTGGATTCCGAAAGGATCGAGAGGGAGATCACGAGCACCGTGTTGGCGACCATAAGAGGAAGCACCAAAGGCAGGATGTGCCGGCGCAGGATATGAAGGTTGCCGGCCCCGATGGCGCGCGCCCGGGTGACGAACTGCCTTTCCCTCAGGCTGAGCGCCTGGGCCCGTACGATTCGGGCGGTGCCGGTCCATCCCAAGAGGCCGATGACGAGGATGATGTTCCACAGGCTGGGGCCGACGATGGCCACGATCACGATCATCAGCGGCAGGTCGGGGATCACCAGGAAGATATCCGTCAGACGCATGAGCAGATTGCCCAGGCGGCCGCCATAGAAGCCGGCGACGAGCCCGACGATGCCTCCGATGATCATCGAGATCAGGGAGGCGGCGAACCCGACAATCAGGGAGACTCGAGAGCCGTAGATGAAGGCGCTGAAGACGTCTTTCCCGCCGTCATCGGTCCCAAGCCAGTGTGCGGCAGTCGGGCGGGCATAGATGTCCTCGATACTCACCTCAGTCGACGCTTCCGGATCGTAGGGCGCGATCCATGGCGCCATGACGGCGGTGAGGATGGCGAGGGCTAGCATCACCGACCCGACGACGCCGAGGCGATTCCGAGTGAGGGCTCTCACCAGGGAGCCCCCTCGTTCTCTCCAGCGGATGACGGCCGGTCTCACTGGCCTCCTAGGGCGCCTTGACCCGTGGGTCGAGGGCGCCATACACCAGATCGGCCGCCAGATTGGCCAGAATCACGCTGACGGCGACCAACAGGAACGCCCCTTGCAGCACCGGGTAGTCTTGTCTCCGCACGGCTTCGAAGATCATGCTGCCCAGCCCCGGCCAGGAGAAGACCGTCTCCACCTGGATCGCGCCCGACACCGTGAACCCCAGATTGAGGGCGATCAGCGTGACGATGGGCAGCATGGCGTTCTGGAGCGCATGGTGGCGGAGGATCTGGAAGTGGCTCATGCCCTTGGCCTTGGCCGTGAGAATGTAGTCCTCGGAGAGGATTTCCAACACCGAGCTTCTCATGATCAGCATGTACTCGCCGAGCAAGACGATGGTGAAGGTGAGCGTCGGCAGAAGAAGGTGCTTGCCGAGATCGAGGGCCTGCGCCCACCAGGAAGTAAACTCGACGCCCACGGTCTCTCTCCCGGCGGTGGGTAGGCCCAGGTAGGTGCTGCCGATGATCAGCAAAAGGATCCCCAGCCAGAACGTAGGCAGCGACCAGGCGGCCAGGGAGAACGTGATTGCGGCCGCGTCGAAGCCGGTCTTGCTCTTCCAGGCCGCCAGGAGACCGAGGGTGCTGCCGAGGACGATGGCCAGGACCTGGCCGCCCATGACGAGGATGACGGTGTTCCACAGGCGCTCGCCAAGGAGGTCGGCCACCGGCCGGTTGAAGTTGAATGAGGTGCCCAGGTCGCCGCGGAAAAGGCGCCCAAAGTAGATGAAGAACTGGCTGTCGAAGGGATTGCCGCCTTCGAGGTTGAGGAAGACGGGCTTATCGAGGCCGAAGCGGCGAGCGAGGGCCTCGCGGGCCTCGGCCGTCAGACGCGGATCCTTGGCGATGGAAGTCGTTGGATCGCCGGGCAGGATGCGAAAGAGGAAGAAGTTGAGGACGAGGACAAAGGCGATCGTCAGGAACGACCAGCCGATCTTCTTGACCAGATAATCGCGTCGGACCATCTCGTCCCCGATTGGCAGGGGCGGCCCGCCGAAGCTACGCGGTGCGGGCCGCCCCTGCGCACGGTTCAGGGTATGGGCGTCACTCGACGGGCGAGACGACCGTCAGGGAAAGCGGGTCTTGCAGGTAGAGGATGTCGCCCGAGCCCTCGGCCGGGAGCGGCCAGCCGGTGAAACGGTCGCTGCGGAAGGCCTGCACTTCATCCTCGTAGTAAGGGATGATGTAGGCCAGGTCATCCAACATCATCCTCTGCATGTCGTGCACGATCTGGACGCGGCGAGCCGGATCGAGCTCGACACCCTGCTCGTCAAATAGCCGGTCGTACTCGGGGTTGTTGTAGCCGGTCTCGCTCAGGCCGGTGGGGATCTCGGCGCTCGTCAGCACGCTCAGGATAAACGAGGGATCCGGATCGCTGGTCCAGCCCCACATGAGCATATCGAAGTCGAAGGCCGGGCAGCAGTTGGCCGTCACCGTGTCGGGCTCGAGCACCTGCGGGGTCATGCGGATGCCGATCTGAGCCCACCAGCCGGAGAGCAGCTCGGCCTCACGCGGCCCGCTGCCGATGTCGGACGGGATCTGCATGACGATGTCGAGCTGGCGCCCACCGCAGTCCATCGTGGCCGGGCATTCCCGCAACCCATCGCCATCGGTGTCGAGGTAGCCGGCCTCATCCAACATCTGGTTCGCCCCGGCGATGTCGAACGGATAGTCCTCCAGCTCGCCGGCAAAGAAGTCACCCAGGGCCACCGGCACCAGGCCGATCCCCGGTGAGCCCAGGCCGAGCAAGGCGACGTCGATGATCTGCTGCTTGTCGATGGCCGTCGCCATGGCGCGACGGACGACCGGGTCGCGCAATGCCGGGTGGCCCGCGCAGATGCCGCCGTCGTCCACCGGGCAGGTGTCCGGCGAGCTGAGGTTGAAGATGTAGTCCCGCAGGCCGCGAGAGGATCCGGAGGCGACGGTGATGTCGGCCTCGTCGCGAAGCGAAGCCACGACTGTGTTGGGCAGCTCCGTGATCATGTCCACTTCGCCGGCTCGCAGCGCCTGGACCAGCGCGTCCTGGTTGGAATAGCGCTGGAAGATCACTTCGTCGACGATGGGCGGAGTGAGGTAGTGATCGTCGCGGGCGGCCAGGCGGTAGAACTCGCCTTCCTGGTATTCCTCCAGCCGGAAGGCGCCGGAGCCGACCATCTCGGCGTTGTCGAATGCCAGGGCGGCATCCAGGTCACCGGCGAAGGGCTCCCAGATGTGTTTGGGCAGGATGAAGGTGTAGAGAAGCTGGCTCTCCAGGTTGCCGATCGGGGTATCCAGCGTGAGCACGACGGTGGTCGGGTCGGTCGCCTGCGCGTCGGCGAAGTGAGTGGCGTAGCCGCTCCAGTAGCCGAAGTCCTCCCAATCCCGATAGGCCAGCAAGGAAAAGGCCACATCTTCGGCAGTGACCGGCTGGCCGTCCGACCATGTGGCGTCGCCGTGGATCGTGAAGGTCCACGTCAGCCCATCGTCCGACACCGTCCAGGTCTCGGCCAGTTGCGGGTGATAGGCGCCGGCAAAGTCGATCGTGACCAGCGAGTCGTAAACAAGCTCCAGCAGGTCGGTCGCCTCAGTGAGGTAGGCGTTGCCCGGGTTGCGGGAATCCGGGAAGCCCGACATGCCTACGCGCAGGACAACGGCGCTCTCCGGCTCAGGTGTTGGCCCGCCACAGGCGGTGGCAAGCAGGGTGAGGACGACGAGCAGCGGGATGAGACGGGCCCAGGTCTTGGCTCTCATGGCGATTCTCCTCTCCAGGCGGTTCGCGGAACGCATCAGGGGCGGCGCCGGGTCGGCCGGCGCCGGATTGCCGGGCGAGATGGTAGAGGCACGCGGGCAGGCAGGTGCGCACTCAAAAGGATGTGTGTCGACTTCGTTCGCGGGAGATGGGCGGCTTCGCCGGGCGGGGAGTTCTCGCCGCTCTCAGGCAAGATCGAACGACCTCCTGGGCCGGGCGGAAGACCTATGGCCTGTGGTCCCTTCGCCTCACGATGGGCATCTGTGTAGCACCGATAACTCCGGGAGTCAATAGGGAGGCGCCCTGCCGACGCTCCCCGACCGGGCGGCGCGTCGCTTTGCCGTGCGCCTCTCGTGCTGTTCCCGGATTTCGGCGATGCTTTCGAGCTTCTCACGCACCGCCGCCGCCAGCCACTGCTTTCCCTTTTCTGGGGTGGCCAGCGTGGCATCGCCGTAGATGCCGGTCTGGGTGTCGTCACTCCACGGCGGATTGGCGATCAGGCGACCACCCTCGATCCAATCCATGTAGTAGCCAGGAGTGGAAATAAACTCGGTCTCGACGGCGGCGCGGCTCATGTCGACGAGATCTGGGCGCAGGCTCAGCAGGTAGCTCGTCTCCAGCTCGCCGCCATGCCCCATGCCGCCTCGCTTGCTCTGCCGCAGCCGCTCGAGCGCCGGCCCGGTCGTGTGGAGGTATTCGGTCGCGGTGAAGACGTGCGGCCAGCGTTCCCCGGCGAGCTTGACGACGTTCACCAGGAAGGAGTGATTCCCTCCATGGGCATTGGAGAAGTAGATCATTTCGGCCCCCAGCGCCACCCAGCGGGCGAGGATGCCGAGGAAGAAATCTTCGAAGACGCGACCTCCTATGCTCAAGGTGCCTGGGAACTGGCGGGTGTGCGTGCTGACGCCGTAGGGCCAGGCGGGCAGGCCGATGACATCGGCGGGTGCCGCCTCGGCGAGGCCGTCGGCGATCGCCTGGACGATCACGGTGTCGGTGCCGGTGGGAAGGTGATGGCCGTGCTGCTCGGTGTGCCCTGTGCTGACGACGACTACCCGGCGGCCAAGATCCTCGGGCCAGGGCACGTCGGCGGGAGGTTCGGCGGGCGCGGCGACGAACCGCAGGCCGGCGTCCCTCAGCCTGCGGCCGAGACCATGCGCATCGAGGTAGAAGACGCGCCCAAATCCCTGCTTGCGCAGTTCGCGCGTCACTCCCCGGAGGACGCGCCGCAACAGACCATCGCCCACGGCCAGATCTCCGAGAGGATGCCGGTCGCGGCGGGGGAAGCCGTAGGGGATCGGAGGCAGCACCACGAGAGGCCCCGCCCTGCCTCTCCCGGCGGCCTGCGCAAGGTCGTACCGATCAAGGCCCAGAGGGATCGCCAGAGGCGCGTCCCGGGGAAGCTTAGCGATCTGAGGCCAGCTCAGCTCGGCGTATGGGATGACCTTCATGCGATGCTCACCGGGACGTGCCACCTGGACGGGATGGAGTGCTGGCCGGGTGTTCCCGACGCGTGTCCTTCCGTCACATCCTGTTTGGTCTTGTAGGGGCGTTCAATTGAACGCCCCTACCGCGACATCAACCTCTACGCTTCACCTACTACGCCCCTCGCGTTTAACGTCGTTGACGAGGTGAATCTCTGCACTCTTGGCACGCTCCGGGCCTCACCCAATACGCCCTTGGCACCTAACGTCATCCTGCTAGGGCCTTCCAAGGAACGCTCCTACATCAGATACCAGTCCAGGAATCGCTCCAGCGTGGCGTAGAAGTGGATTTGGTTGGCATCTTGCAGAATGCCGTGCTCTTCGCCGCCGTAGACGTAGTACTCGAAGGTCTTTCCCGCGCGTTCCAACGCCTCGACGAGCTCTTCGCTTTGCTGCGGGTGGACGCGTTCGTCTTCGTCGCCGTGGAAGATC
The DNA here is from genome assembly GCA_035288185.1 of Anaerolineales bacterium. Classification (GTDB taxonomy): domain Bacteria; phylum Chloroflexota; class Anaerolineae; order Anaerolineales; family E44-bin32; genus DATEAV01. Next base: position 14,299 of record DATEAV010000023.1, read on the forward strand.
AGCAATGGACGGCGGATCTTCTCGACGTCGAAGACGGGCGACCCGGCGAGGTAGCCCGCTCGATTCAACGAGGGGTGGCCCATCTGGCGTTCCAGGTCTTCACGGCCGATGCGGTCGCCCTGGGCCCATGACGTGAGGATGTCGGAGTCGCCGTTGGCACACACGCCGCATTTGAATCTCGGGGAGGGAGCCTGGTCACGGGCGAGAGCCAGCAGGGCCAGGTAGCTGCCATAGGAGAACCCGACGATCCCCAGACGCTCGCCATCCAGGCCTGGAAGCCCTCGCAGGAAGTCGGCGGCTGCCAGCATGTCGTCCGTGTCGACGAGGCCCCAACGGTTGTGAAGCGCATGCTGGTGGGCGATCCCATTCCCCGTGCTGCCGCGATAGTTCGGTGCGAGGACGGCGTAGCCCTTCGCCACCAGCCATTGGGTCATGAGATCCCAGTGGAGAGTGTATTCCGAAGTCGGGCCGCCGTGGGGGACAACGATGGCCGGGCAGGGACGGCCTGAGGGTGATGCTGCCGGCCGGAAGAGGAAGGCCGGAATCGAGGCCCCTCCGCTGCTCGGGTAGTGGACCAACTCCGGAGTCCGCAGGGAGGCGGCTTCGAGAGCCGGAGGCATCGAGCAGGTGAGCGGCTCCGCGGCGCCGCTTTCCACATCCACTCGCCAGAGCTCGGGCGGCGAGAGCGGGCTCTCGAAGCCGACGAACAGGCACTTCCCGTCGGGCGACCACTGAGGGAAAGCGTGCCAACCCTCCGCCGAACGGAGAGGGCGGCTCTCCCGTGTGTCAACGTTCACCAGATGCAGATCACCCGCCCCGTCGCGATCGATGGTATAGGCGATCAGCTTCCCGTCCGGCCCCCAGGAGAAGCTCTGGACGTCGGCCCGGCCCGCGGTGAGGGGGATCGTCTCTCCCGAGGCGGTGTCGAGCTGGTAGAGCTCCCGCCATCCACTCCGGTTGGAGATGAAGGCCAGTCCGGAGCCGTCGAGAGACCAGCGCGGGTGCAGGTCCCAGACTCGAAGAGCCCCCGTCAAGCGACGGACTTCGCCACCATCGGATGGGACGATGCAGATCTCCGAGCGGTCGAGGTCGTCCTGCGGAGAGAGGACGAAGGCAATTGTCTTTCCATCGGGCGAGGGGCGAGGGTCGCTGACGTCGGCCTCGAACCGGGTCAGGGCGATCGGCCAGTCACCGGCCGGCGTCGTGACGCACAGGTTTGCGAAGGTTCCCCGCTTGCTGACGAAGTAGAGACGGGATCCATCGGGGCTGAAGATCTGCCAGGCGGATTTATGGCCGTGGTCGGTGAGCTTCTTCGCCCGGCCGCCGTTCGCCGCCACGAGCCAGATTTCATCTTCGGCGACGTAGGCCAGGGCCGTCCCGTCTGGGCTCCAGCGCGGTTGAGTGTCCGCCCAGTAGGCCTGCGCCGGGCGGTCGAAAGTGAGGCGCCGTGGCCATGCGCCCGGCGATGTGGGCATACACCAGATATCACTCCCGCCGTCGCGATCCCAGACGAATGCCAGGCGCCCACCCTCCGGCGAGAGGGCGTGGTGGCGTATCCGGCTCACGCCGATCAGGAGCTCAAGGGTCCATGGGGCGGGCGGCTGCCGCCCGTGATCCGGCAGCGGCTGGCTGGGCCATCCGTGCCGCTCCTCTCTCTTGATGTTCGCTTTCATGGCTTCCCCCGTCGTCTTATGATGCGGAGGTGGACGATTGACCGATCAGACGGCCCAAACGGGGGGAGGCTCTCTCCGCGAGGCGAGCGCATCACGAATGCGGCAGAGGCGCAAGGCGGGGGCAATAGCAGGAGTTCCGCTCATGTCACCGGCCTCCTTCATTCGGCTGGGAAACAGCGCGGCCCAGACACCGGGCGACTCTGTTCCATATCTCATTCGAACTCACCGGGCCGGCACAGGCACCGGGAACCCTGGAATACCTGCGGCCAGACTCGCCGAGCTCGACCGCCCCGAGCCGCTCGGCCACTTGGATCACCCGTCCGGCGACCAGGCTCCGGCGAAGAAGTGATCTTCCCGGATGGCCGGCCCCGGGCCGACCCAGATCTGGGCCTGCTTCTCAGTCAGGCGGCAGAGAAAGTGCGCCTTGACAGACGGATTGGCATAGGCGAACTCTCCTCCCACCCGCGAGGAGAGAAGCCTGGAAAAGCCGGTGATGCGATCCTCGGACGGATCGAGAGCGCGTAAGGCGCGTGCCGTGCGGACGACCCTGCGCTCGAGCACACGCCGCCGCGCAGGTCGGAGATCTTCGAGACCCGGTGCAGCGAGGACGGCCTGGTTCGAGAGGGTGTTGACCTTGAACAGTGAGCCGCCGGGGGTCTCCGGAAGGGAGGTCGAGAGAACGGTGTCGGCGATGAACTCCGTCAGATCGCCCCGGAGGCCGGCAGGCGTGCGAGAGATGCTCGAGAGGGCGTAGCCGTCGCGAAACGGCGCCAGCGCCCTGGCAATGTCGGCGGTGGCGAAGGCGCCCCCCAGGTAGAGGCAGACCCACGTGACCGCGTTCGCCGCCACGCCCGAGTTCCGGCCGGGGGGACGGAGGTAGAAGGCGTCGACAGCGTGGGCATAGGAGGACCCAGACCAACCGAAGGCCGGCCCGGGCAGCAAATCGGGATAGACAAAAGCCGTGATCGTGCGGGGCCCCCCGGGGCCGTCCACCCGGAACGACGCCAACCGGAGCTTGTCGAATCGGCTGAGGCCCGGGTATTCGCGGTCTTCTTCCGTGTGCCAGAGGATAACCGACGAGGGGCTCTCTCGGAGGACGCCTGTCTGGCAGCCGTTGGGCTCGTTTTGGAGCAGGAACGCCAGGTCGCCGGCGCCGACCTCCAGGCCGTCCACCCTCAGCTGGCCAAGAACGCTCCGTGCGAAGCCGGCCAGGCAGGCGCCGGCCGCCCAGGCCTCCAGGCTGCGGAAGTACTCACCCAGGGCATGGCGGATTGCGCCGTGGATCTGGGAGGAGCCGAGGCGGCGTTGGATCTCAGCCTGGGCCTTCCTCGCGTGCCGGATCTCCTCAGCCAGCTCGGCGCCGGTCATGGCTTCCAGCTTCTTGCGGAGAAATAGCGCCAGTTGCGGACCGACCTCGGCGCCCAGCTCGAAGTGAGCCTGGGGGACCTCATAGACCGAGAGGTCCAGGTGCTGGATCGGCCCCAACGACGACCTTGCGGCCTCGAGCACGGCCAGCGGAAGGAGGGGCGAGTCCGGCGTCGGCCGGTGCTGGGCGGTTGTCTGGGCAGGCGCGCCAAATTCGGCGGCGATGTCGGCCGCCCCTTCGCCCAACCTGCCGTCAAAGACAATTCTCCCTGGCATCGCCTTCAGACCTCCGAGGATGGCGTGCAGGTTCACCGAAGTTGACTGGTGTCGGACGTGGGGTGCCCAGCCGGAC
>DATEAV010000024.1:0-6278 GCA_035288185.1 Anaerolineales bacterium
CGGCGTGCATCTGCCGCGCCCGCGCGTTGGCGCGCAACCCCGGCCTCGCGCGACCCCCACCCTTCGCTTCACGCAGCCCCCCGGAGCGAAACCTGCCCTGGGTCTGCGGGCAAGTGAGCGGAGGGGCCCCCTTCGCAGGGGAGGGTCCAGCGCCGCCCCCTGCCTCCTTAGAACCTCCTCCCCCCTCTCCGCTCTCGCACAACGCGTAGGAGGAAGCGTGACAAGCGGAGAGGGGGCTGGGGGGTGAGGCGGAAAAGGGCAAGGCATTCGGGGGCACTGCAGCAGTGCACATGGATGTGAGGGATGCTAGCACATGTCCTCGTCGGGTTCATTCACAGCCTCTTGCAGGGGGAGGGTTGGGGTGGGGGTTGGTCCTGGCCGGCGGAGCTCGACAGCCTCGGGCTACGGGCTGAACCAGGCGGACCAAATACCCTGGGGGGCTGGCCAGGTCGTTCGGGTATAATGCCGCGAGGCGGCGGTATCAATCGTGCAACAGGCACAGGGAATGGCCACTGTGAAAGGCGATGGCGAGAGAGCGTAGGCCTGCCGAAGAGCTTTCCATCGAGGAGCTGGAAGCCTTGTTGGCGCGCAAGCGCCTGGAAGCGCGCCAGGCGCGCGTCAGCAAGTTCCGGCGAACCGGTCGCGCCGTGAGCCTTCGCCAGGAACCCCCGCCCGTTTCCGGGGTCGACGCCTTCCGCTCCGTCCCCGAGGGTGAGCCGGCCGGGGAAGAGGAAAAGGCCGGGCCGGCGGCAGGCGCTCGCGGCCGGGCCCTCCTCAATCGAAGCCTGCTGTTCATTGAGATTGCCGCTGTGTTTGGCCTTCTCTTCGTCCTCTACAGCGGGGCCGAGGCGCTGCAAATGCTGAACTATGAGGCGGCCCAGGCCCTTAGCGGGCCGACGCCCTCCCCGACGCCGCTGATCACCGCCGTCGTCTTGCCCTCCGGCCACACGCCTCCCAACTCGCCCGGCGGCGCCCAACCCAACGAGGCGGAGATCCCGGAAAGCCTCCGTCCCCTGGTCCAGTCGCTCCCCAGCATTCCCATTCCCACCACAGGCCCGGAACAGGCTCGCAACATCTTCATCCCGGCCATCTGGACCTCGCCGGCGCCCGTGGTACAGGGCGATGGCTGGGAGCAGCTCCGGCGCGGTGTAGGCCAGCACATCGGCAGCACCAACCCCGGCCAGCCCGGCAACCTGGTGGCCTCGGCCCACAACGACATCTTCGGCGAGCTGTTCCGCGATCTCGATCAGCTTCAGGCCGGGGATGAGATTATCTTCACGACGGCAACCCGGGAATACGTCTACCGGGTGACCGAATGGCGCATCGTTGAGCCGACCGATGTCGACGTGATGATGCCTACGACACGCCCCACGGTGACCTTGATCTCCTGCTACCCCTACCTGGTGGATACGCAGCGAATCGTCGTCTTTGGGGAATTGGTGGAAAGTTGATCCGCCGCATAGTCCTTCGACGGTAGTCGGTCGCAGACGGCGGCGAATCGAGGGAGAGGATCGGCTTGGCCCGAAGGAATCGCAAATCCCAGAGTCGGAGGCCCGCTCCAACGGAAGCTCCGCCCGCCCCGCTGGTGGACGGGGCGGGTTCGGTCCCGCGTCTCCGAACCACCAGCGGTTTCAATCCGGACTATTCGCACGTTCGCAGGGACCTGAAGCGGATCGGCCTTTTGGCCGGTTTCTTCATCCTTGCGATGATTGTCGGTTCACTTCTCTCCCGCTGACCCTGGTCGGAGCGGGAAGGGGTTCTTGCGTATGAGCACGGGTCAGGCGCCCGCCTGGTCTCGGGTTCGGTTTAGCCTCCGCTGGAAGATCACCCTTCCGTTCATGTTGCTCGCCCTGGTGCTGGGGATCGGGGCGACCATCCTCCTCAACCGCCTGATGCAGGAAAGCGAGGAGACGCGCTTCCTGCGCCAGCTGGCCGACAGCGGGCAGCAAGCCTCCGATGCCGTCGTCCGGGTGGAGGTCGATCTGCTCGAGGTGGAGCGGCTCATTGCCAATACGGAAGGCGTCGCCGACTCGGCTGGCGAGGCCAACGCCGAATCCCTCCGTCAGCGAGTGCTCCCCCTGGTGATCAACTCCGGGGTCGACATCGTCGTCGTGCTCGACCCCTCGGCCACCAGCCTGCTCAGCGTCCGGCGCGCGCCCGATGCGCCGCCCGGCGAATACTCGTCCGAACGGGGAGAGGCCTACTTCAGCGAATGGCCGTTTGTCACAGGAATCCTGCAGGGCGAGGTGGATGAAGGGATCGGCGATAAACACGCCGGGCTGGAGAGCATCCAGATCGGCGATCGGCCGGTGCACGTCTTCTTCGTCGGTGGGCCTTTGCGAAGCCCCTCGGGGCAGGTGCTTGGTGCCGTCCTCGTCGGCCGCTATCTCGATGGCCTGGTGAGCATCCTGGGATCCCAGGCGGCCGGCAACGTTTCGATCTACCAGCTGGAGACAGGCGAGCTCTTGAGGTCGAGCCTGGAGTCGGTCTCGGCCGAAGCCGCCCGCCTGCCGTCCGACCTGATGGCAAGGGTGATCTCCGAAGGCGAGACCGTGAGCCCGGTGCGCCCGCTGGATGCCGCCGGAGTCGCCTACGAGGAAGTGCTCCTCCCCTTTGTCGCCCGGGGCGGTGAGCCCCTGGGGGTGATGGGTGTCTCACTCCTGTGGGCGCCTCTGGGAGTCTCGGTTCGCGACAACCTGCTGATGATTGTCTCCTTGAGCGCGCTCTCGCTGGCGCTGATCGTGCTGATCGGGCTGTTCATCTCCAGCCGCATTACGGGCCCGCTGGTGGAAATCGCCGACGCCTCGGCCGCCGTGGCTACGGGGCGTCTGGATACGCGCGTCCCCGAGAAAGGCGACGACGAGCTCGCCCTGCTGGGCCGCACCTTCAACTTCATGGTGGAAGGCCTTCGAGAGGGCACGGTCTACCGCGACCTCCTCGGGAGGACGATGACCCCCGAGGTGCGCGACCAGCTGCGCAAGAGCCTTGTCGACGGGCGGGGGGTGCTCGAGGGCCAGGAATCCATCGCCACGATTCTATGCGCCGACCTGGGCGGCCTGGCCCTGATCGCCGAGGACCTCGAGCCGCGGGAGGTGCTGGCGACGCTGCATGAGTATTACGACGAGCTGATCCCGATCATCGGGCACCACGGCGGCGTGGTCAGCAAGTTCGATGGGGAATCGCTGACGGCGTTCTTCGGGATTCTCCCGCGGAGGGTTCCGCCACAGGTGAGCGCCCTACAGGCCGTTCACGCCGCCATGGCCATGCTGGAGGCGGTGGAGGAGCTCGGCACCGCCAGGGCCAGCCGAGGGGAGGCGGCGCTCGATATGGGGATCGGCGTCTCCACCGGGCCGGTGGTGGCCGGCGGGGTGGGCAGCAAGGAGCGTATGCACTACGCCGTCCTCGGCGATACGGTGAGCACCGCCATGCGGATCCAGCAGGCCGCCCGTGAGCTCACCAGCGGCGGGCTGCTCATCAGTGAAGACACCGAGCACTACCTCGGCGGCGCCAGGCGCCAGTTTGAGTTTGGCCGGACCGGTGTGGCGCAGCTGCGAGGCAAGCGGCGTCAGGTCACGGTCCTTGAGGTCCGCAGACGGCTGAGCCGGCTTGTCGAGAGGCGCGCCTAGAAGGGCCGGGAGTAAGGCGCCGCCGGGGCGCAAGACCGTTAAGGCCGTCGAGATTCTCTTCGGCGTTGCCATCCCCCTGCAGCGCGATGATCGCTTCCCTGTAGCCGCACAAAGCCGAGAGGATGAGGGGGGCATTGGCGCCTCAGCCTCGAGACCTTTCTCCTCTGCCCCCACCCGAATGGTAGCGAGGAAGCGCAGCTGGTCCCCTGCCTGTGGCGCCCTGTATCGCCTTGTGCGGAAAGGCCTGGGTGAGGAGGATGGAGGCCGGACTAGGAAGCAAGGTCCGGTTGCGCTCACTTCGGAAGTTCGATAACGTAGAGCGCAAGAGGCCGTGCAGGCGCTCTTAGATCTGTTTTGCCGGAGGCGTTCTGAGGCTTTTGCCGATCTTGCGGCTCTGGCCGAGGGCCGCAGGAGAGGGATGCGCGCATGAAACGAGAACGCAGTCGCTGGTGGTTAGGGGCCTTTGCTCTCTTCCTGGGGCTCCTGGTGATCTGGATCCTGGCGGTCATTGTTCTGGACCCGGCAGGCGCCAGCTCCTTCAGCCTCAATCTCGGCCTGGGCTCGCGCCTGCGCGCCGACTACAGCGCCGACGCGGCGGGCCGCCGCATCGGCGTCCTGCGGCTCTCCATTGTCGAGGATGTCATGAGGGACCTGGGCCTGACGGAGGAGGAAGCCGAGGCCCAGCGGGAGGAAGTCGAAGTGGCCATGGGGCAGGCTGTCCCGACGGCCACCGCCCGCGACTTCGGGGGCGGAGCCCCATTCACCGCCACCCCCGCGCCGACAGCCACCCCCGTCCCCACTAGCACCCTGAGCGAAACGTCGGAGCCCACACAAACCTCGACGGCTACAGCGACGCCCACTCGGGGGACCACCAGGACACCGACCCCCACCAGGACTGCGACCCCCACCAGGACACTGACCCCGACGGGGACTCTGGATACCACGGCGACGAAGACGCCGACCAGGACCAGGACGCCCACTCCTTCCGGACCAACGCCGACTCAGTGCCGTGTGGATCCTGTGGTTCAGATCCTTTTGCCAACGGGCGCACCAACCTACGGCATCTCAGACGCCATCCCCGCCCAAGCATTCGCCTATGATCCGGACAATGTGGATCCGTACAATTGTCAGCTAACTGGAGTCTACCCTGCTAACGACGGGGCAGGGATTGAGCGGGTGGAATTCGAGATTCGAAGGAGTGGCACACTCGTATACGAGCACACCGAGAGCTCTGAACCCTATTGTGGTTTCGGTGGGGGCGACCCGTGCAACACATTCCCCGTGAGCAATTCGATTTGGCCAGGTGGACAGCCAGTCACTCCCGGCTTGTACACGCTGAGGGCGCGATCGAAGGATACCGGGGGTCACTACAGCGCCTGGGCTTCGGTCGATTTCACCCTGAATATCCCATCCGCGACCGCAACCCCGACCCCTGCCCCAACCCCGGATTGCGCTCTAATCTCAATTACAGGCTTTTCCTACAGCGGCCAAGAGGTGTGGTGGACGATAACCAATGGAAACTCTTCAACGCCAATCACGATGATCTCGCTGGACCTTTCCTGGCCTACAGTCAATGGCAAGCTGATCCGCGTGGAGTTGGATGGGGCTCCAATCTCGTACCCAGATGCCGATCCACCTTCCGTGAGTATCACCGGCCTGAGCAGCCCAATCGACGCAGGTCAGGTCGCGCAACTTAGGTTCGTCTTCGAGAATGATGCAGGAGCCACTGGTTATACTCTTGGCGTCGGATTCGCCGGCGGTTGTACCCCTCCTTCGGTAAGCGATTAGCCTCTGCAGCGCGCCTTACAGGCGGACTGAAAACGCTGCAGCTGCGGTCAATGAAAGCCCACATAGAGAAGGCCGAGGCGGCCTCACCCTGAGGCCGCCTCTTCTTGTTGCTTAGCCATCGTCAGATGCAACGCCGAGGTTCGGTGCGCTTTCCTCCCCCAGCCTACCTTGTCTCCTCACCCTTCCCGGTCATGCCCGGAAAGCCCGGCTACGGCTGAGGGGAAGCAACGCCAGGCCAATCAGTAGGGCTGCGCCCGGACAGGGAAGGCTTAGGCCTCGGCCCCTGGGGGTGTGGGGTTCGTCAGGCCGGTCCGGGGCTGGATTGTCTGGGCCAGATGCAGGCCTGCTGGGCGTGAGAGTCGGGGGGATGGTGATCGCGTCGCCGGGCGCGTCTGCCTCGACCACCTCGTAGGCCACGCCCTCGAAAACGACGATCACGCGCTCACCCAGGGCGAAGGCCGCCCCGAGGTCGGGCCGAGCCGCAGCCAGGGCGAAGTAGTCCTCCCCGGCGAACGACACATGCAAGGTGGTCATCGAGTCGGGGTCGAAGGCAGTATCGATCCAGACTCCATCGATCAGGCGGAAGGCTCTCGTCCCCGCCACGCGCACGAGATCGGCGTACTCGGTCGGAGGCGCCACAGCGACATCCGCGCCCCCGAAGCCGGAGACCGCTTCCGCTTGCTCAACCGCGGCCTGCCCGCTCACCTGGGTGGGCGCGGCCAGCATTCGCTGATATTCCTCGGTGATGATCCCTTCCAGCGCGTCGGCGCCGAGCGCTTCCGCTTCGGTGACCAGATAGGAGGTGTAGGGAGTGACGATGCCGTAGCGGATGCTCAGGCGGACGATCTGTTCGATCAGCTCCTC
>DATEAV010000025.1:0-3167 GCA_035288185.1 Anaerolineales bacterium
GGGGACCACCCCCAAAGTGCGGCTGGTGGCGATTGGGGGTGACCTTCGACTGACGGGCCGCGAGGGGACGACCCTGGAGGCCCAGGCCCCGCCCCGCGGAGACCTGGAGGTGAGAACGGCCGGAGATCACATTGAAGTGTCGAGCCGCGCCGCCTGCCTGATCTTTCTTCCCGAAGGAGCCGAGGTGAGCGGAGAGGCCGTGGGTGGAGACGCCCGGATCACCGGCGTGCGGGGCGAGCTGCGGCTCGGGGCGGTGGGGGGGGATCTCAGTTTGCGGCGCGTTGGCCGTTGCGAGATCGGGCGTGTCGGAGGCGATTTGGGCGCCCATCGCTTGGGGGGCGATCTCAAAGTGGAATGGATCGGGGGGAACGCGCAGGTGGAGGAGGTGGAAGGGAACGTCTCCCTCCAGGTCGTCGGTGGAGATCTCGAACTGCGCGAGGTAGCCGGGTCGATTCAAGCGGTCGCCGGCGGAGACGCCTCGCTCACCCTCTCCTCGACTGCAGGCTCCGAATCCTCGGTGCGCGCTGGAGGCGATCTGATCTGCCGGCTCTCCCCTCAAGCCTCTGTGCGCCTCACATTGCAGGCCGGTGGGGATCTACATGCGGCCGTCCCCGGCGAGCGCGAGCGAAGCGACGGAGCGCTGGTCGTCCGGGTGGGGTCGGGCGAGGCCAGCGCCGAGCTCTCAGCCGGCGGCGATCTCTCCGTGCGCCCCAGAGGCGGGCCCGGCGAAGGCGACTTGGGGCTTGAGTGGGCGGGCGACATGCGGATGCGCGTGGAGGCTCAGGTGGATGCGGCCCTGGCAGAGGTGGAGGCAAGCCTGGGATCGCTCGAAGCGCGCGCACTGGGGATCGATCCGGAGCGGCTCCGGGCCCGGGTGCGGCGCGCCGCCGACCGCGCTCAACGGCGCGCGGAGCGGGCGAGCCAGCGGCATGAACCCGGCCCCCGCCGGATGGATGTCAACTTCGGCCCCTTCGGGACGAGCCGGCCTTCGGCCAACGAGGAGGAACGCCTGGCTGTGTTGCGGATGCTCGAGCAGGGGACGATCACCCTCGAGGAGGCGGAGCGGCTGCTGAAAATCCTGGAGGGCGGCGAATGACGGCGGCGGCCGTGATCCGTCGGGAGGCACGGGCGGCGCCCGGGCTGCGCCGCCTCCGACGCTGGCGCGATATGGCGGGGGTGGCTGCCCTCATCGGGCGCTCCTTTCCTCGCGGGATGGACCGCAGCGGGAGGCGGATGCTGGCCGAGATGCGTGCTTTGGGCCGGGCCGGATTCCTGGGGTGGCTCGTCGCCCCGCTCCTTGTGCCCAGCGCCGCCTACGCGGAAGGCTTCGTGTGGGAGGAAGCGGGCTCAATCATCGGCAATGCCAGCCTGAGCGAGGTCGAGGGCTTCCCCGGCCGCTTCGTGCTGGCCAATGTCGCCGTCGATGTCGACCACCGAGGCCGAGGCATCGGCCGGGCGCTGGTGGAGGCTTCCATTGAGCTCGCGCGAAAGCGCGCCGCCGGCCTGCTTCTGCTCCAGGTGGAACCAGACAACCACCCGGCCATCCACCTCTACTCCGACCTGGGCTTCCGAACGCTGACGACGCGCACCCTCTGGCAGGCGCGCCTCGGGCAGGGAGCGCCGGGCCCCGGCCGTCAGGATGACGTCCGAGTGCGCGCTCCCACCGAGTGGAACGAGCAGTGGGCCCTGGCTCAACGCCTGCACCCGGAAGGGCTGGTCTGGCCGTATCCGCTCGGGGGCCGTGTCTTTCGCAGGACGGGACGCCTCGGCTCGTTTCTACCCGGAGGTCCGCTGCATTGGGCGTGGCCCGCCGCAGGTCGGCCGAAAGGGTGGATGACGGCTCGGCGGACGAGGGAATGGGGCGGCTGGCGCCTCATCCTTCTTGTCGAACCAGAGAGCCAGGGCACCGGTGAGGGCCCTCTTCTCAGGCATGTGCTAGCCGCCCTGCGTGGCCACGCACGGACCGTCACGCTGGATCTTCCGGCCGGCGCGGCCGAAGCCGAGCTTATGAGCCTGGGTTTCTCCGCCGAGCGCACCCTCGCGTGGATGGCACGAGACTGGCGCGCCGGTGGTTCGCCGGCCGTCTGGCCGTGAGACCTTCCATGGGACGCGTGCGGTGGCACGGCGAGCGAGTGCTCAAGATCGCCCCGCAATACCGGAGATCCATCCGCGTTTTCGGCAACACGGCGATCGTCGAAGCGACGGGCCCTGCGGCGAGCCGTCGGCGTGTGATTGCGACCATCAGGCGGCCGGCGCAGTGTGAGGCAGGCTCCCGGATGCGGGGGAGGGCGCTTGTCTCGTAATCGGAACTTCGGGCTCCTCTGGACGGCAGAGTGGATCTCGAGGGCCGGGGATACCTTCACCTGGCTGGCGCTGGCCGTCTGGATCGACAGCCTGTTTGCCGAGGCGGGGGATTCCGCCCGGGCTATAGGCGGGATGCTCTTCGCCTTCGCGCTGCCACAGCTACTCCTGGGCCTCTTCGCCGGGACGCTCGTGGACCGCTGGGATCGGCGCCGCGTGATGATCGTCTCGGATGTGGCGCGGGCCGCGCTCGTTCCCGCCTTCCTCCTCCTGCGGTCGGCAAGCGATCTACCCTGGCTGTATGCCGTGGCCTTTCTCCACTCGTCGTTCAGCGTGTTCTTCTACCCTGCGCGGAGCGCCCTCTTGCCGGCCATGGTGGCAAGAGAGGAATTGATGAGCGCCAACGGGTGGCTGCAACTGGGCGACACGGTGGCGCGACTCTCAGGCCCCGTGCTGGCGGGAATCGTGGTGGGCAGGTGGGGCACGGCGCCCGCCCTGGCCGTCGACTCGGCCTCCTTTCTTGCCTCGGCCACATTGCTCCTGGGGATCCGCGGCGTGGCCACACGCGTCGCCGAGGTCTCCAGTAGTCCGGGCGCCGCCTGGGCGGATCTGAAAGACGGGGTGCGTTATGCGGCTCGAAGCCGGCTGCTGCAGGGTGTGACGTTGGGGCTCGGCCTGGCACTCTTGGGGATAGGCGGGATCGATTCGGTGATCGTCCCCTTCCTACGCCACGTGTTTTCCGCGCCGCCCGAGGCGCTCGGCGTGGTGATGACGGTGCAAGGTGTGGGCATGGCGGTCGGTGGGCTGGCGATTGGGCGCCTGGGGCAGCGCCTGCCGCCTCTGGTGGTCGCGGTGGGCGCCATGGC
>DATEAV010000026.1:0-3415 GCA_035288185.1 Anaerolineales bacterium
CCGCCGTCTGGCCCCCGGCACGTCTCCGGACGAGATGCCCTACGTCCGACTGACGAACCCGATCACCGCCGACCGGGTGGTGATGCGCCACAGCCTGCTCGCCAGCGTTCTGGAGGTTGTCGAGCGCAACTCGCGCCTCCGCCCGCGCCAGGCGCTCTTCGAAATCGGCGCGGTCTATCTGGCTTCGGAGGCGGGGGCGCTCCCCGACGAGCCACGGCGCCTGGCGATCGTCCTCGCCGGCCCGCGGGCCCTGCCTGCCTGGCAGCCATCCGACGCCTCAGCGATGGACTTCTTCGACCTGAAGGGCGTGGTCGATGGGCTGCTCCGAGGTCTGGGCCTGGAAGGGATCCGCTACGAGCCCGACGGCCACCCGAGCTTCCACCCTGGGAAGTCGGCCCGGGCCTGGGCCGGTTCACGGCCGCTGGGCATGCTGGGTGAACTGCACCCATTGGTGGCCGAGCGCTACGACCTCCCGGAGAGCCCGCTGCTGGCTGCCGAGCTCGATGTGGAGGCGATCCTGGCCGGGGTGCCCGCGCGGCGCGCCGTCCGGCCGGTCCCCGTATTCCCACCGGTGCTCGAAGACCTGGCTGTCGTCGTCGACGAGACCGCGACCGCCGAGCAAGTGGAGGCCGCGATTCGATCGGCTGGCGGCTCGATGGTGAGCGAACTGCGTCTCTTTGATCTCTATCGAGGGGACCAGGTCGGCCCCGGCCGAAAAAGCCTGGCGTATTCCATCACCTACCAGGCTCCCGACCGAACCCTCACCGACGAGGAGGTGGCCCAGGTGCGGGGGCGCATCGTGCGCCGGCTGGAGGCTGATCTCGGCGCCCGACTGCGGGGCTGAGGGTCAGACGGCCGGAGATCATGTTTGGCGTGCAACCTTTCCACCGAACAGGTTCCGGTCACGCCAAGTCGCCGTAGAGGTCCTTCCAGTCCCGGATATCCTTTTCGATCAGCGCCAGCTTCCAGGCACGCTTCCATTCCTTGATCGCCTTCTCGCGCTGGATCGCCGGCAGCATCGTCGGATGCAACTCATACCAAACCAACGTATGCACGCGATATCGACGGGTGAAGGCTTCCACGAGATCGTGCTTGTGCTGCCAGACGCGGTTGACAAGATCCGAAGTCACACCAGTATACAATGTCCCGTTGCGACGACTCGCCAGCAAGTAGACGCAGGGCTGCATGATCTGGTGCTCCGCTCGGTTCCGGCTTTCGCCGGAACGACGGGAGCTCTGTCCCCCGCGGCGTAATCCATCCACCCGCCCAACGTCACCCCGACGTAAGCCGGGGTCCAGGGCCCTTCGACGCCTCTGGGTTCCGGCTTTCGCCGGAACGACGAACCCTTCGTCACCCCGGCGTAGGCCGGGGTCCAGGGCTTAGTCCGACGAGCAGTATCAGAACAGGCTCTCAGGCGGCGTTGGTCGTTTCGGCGAACGACTCCGCCCGCCGGATGGCGACCGTGGCCAGTTGGGCCACGACGGTCAGCAGATCGCGGTCGGTATCCGTGAACTCACGATTCGAGGACTTGTTCAGCGCCTCGATCACCCCCAGCAGCCGATCTCCATCGACCAGCGGCACGCAGGCCATCGACCGGGTGAGGAACTCGAAGCGCTCATCGACGGCCGGGGAAAAACGTGGGTCGGTCCGTGCGTCGCGCACCATCACCGGAGTGCGATTCACGGCGACCCAGCCGGCGATTCCCTGGCGCCGCGGGATGCGGTAGCCGGTCAACCGTTGGCGCATAGCCCCTCGCACGACGGCAAAGACAAGCTGGTCCGTCTCCTCGTCAAGGAGGAGCAGCGATCCGTCTTCGGCGCCGACCACGGCCAGGGCCGAGGCGAGCAAGTCGTCGAGGAGGGTGATCACGTTGGTCGAAGGGGTGAGCCTCTGGATCACATCCTCGAGAGCGCTGAGCGCCCGAACGGAGGAGCGCAGGAGCGTCACCTCCTCCTTGAGGTCCCGGTTTTCGTCGCGCAGACGGGAGATTTCCTGCTGCAGAAAGTGGACCGCGTCGCGCTTCTCCATCGCTCTCCCTGGATGGGTCGATCATAGCATGAGTCCCACGCTGCCGATACACCCTTTGTAAGGCTTGAGCCGGGCGGGCGCCTCCCCAGCCGGCGGATGAAAGAGCACTTCCGGGCTTGGCTCCGCTGGCTGAAGGCTGGAGCCCGGGAGGAGCCTGCCAGGAAAGCCCCCTTCCCCACCGGCCTGTCGGCCCGGGAAACAAATGGCGCCCCGCATCTGCGGGGCGCCGGTCGCTCTCGTCCGCTGGCGGGCTAGACGACGACGACGTTGGCGGCCTGGAGTCCCTTCGGGCCCGACTCGACCGAGAACTCTACGGCCTGGCCCTCCTCCAGCTTACGGTATCCCTCGGACTGGATGGCGGAGAAGTGGACGAAAACGTCCTCTCCACCTTCGCGGCCGATGAAACCGTAGCCCTTGACCGCGTTGAACCACTTCACCGTACCTCGAAATCTTTCGGACATCGTCTTGCTTGCCTCCTGTGGCAGTGTCTTGCTCGGCCGCAGTCCAGCCCGCCAACACAAAACCGCCTGGCCAACCAGCCCGGGCGGTCTCCTTGTCGTCCCGTTCTCAGACTGCGTCCTGCACGCCATGCATGGTATCATGCCCGCTGGGCACCGTCAAGGCCCGATAGCGGGCCGCGGCATCCCCCCTTGGTACTCCGTCTGCGGATTCCTTGCGGATGAACCTCTATTTCTCATGCTCCCTCACGGGCGGCCGGAACGACGAGCAGATCTACGCCGCCATCGTCGATCACCTCCTCCATCTCGGGCATGAGGTCCCCACATCCCACCTGGCCCGCCCCGAAGTGATGGACCTCGAGCGAGTGGTTGAGGCCGGCGAAGTCTACCAACGTGACCTGGCCTGGATCCAGGCCTGTGACGCTCTGGTAGCGGAAGTGAGCACTCCCTCGCACGGGGTGGGTTACGAGATCGCCATGGCCCTGAGCCTGGCCAAGCCAGTGCTGTGCTGCTATCGTCGCGAAGCCCGTGTCTCGAAAATGATTACGGGCAACAATTCTCCCCGCCTTACCGTCGTTGCCTATGGCGATGTCGCCGAGGCCTTGAGCGCGATCGACGGATTCCTCGCCCGGCTCCCCGCCGCATAGGGGCGGCCTTCGGAGGTTCTCCATGGAGCGTCCTGCCTTGCTCTCCCGCCTGCATTGGCTCGGCCACGACTCCTTTCGCCTCGACGGCCCCCCAGTGATCTACTTCGACCCATGGCGGCTGCCCAAGGATAGCCCGCCGGCCGATCTGATCCTGGTCAGCCACGATCACCACGATCACTGTTCCCCGGATGATATCCAGTCGATCCGAAAGCCGGCGACCGTGCTGATCGCCAATCCCTCCGCCGCCTCGGGTCTCGAGCCGCCGGTCACCATTCTGCGCCC
>DATEAV010000027.1:0-5604 GCA_035288185.1 Anaerolineales bacterium
GACCAGGCTCGCTCGGTCACTCGCCGCGTCTCGCGCGCGGCCCGCAGCCCGCGAGCCGTTACACGATAGAAGCGCTTGCGCCGCCCGCCTCTCACGCGGGTCGGCTCCCCGAGAGTTGCGCGCAGAAGACCCCGTTGCACCAGCCGCCCAAGCGGAACGTAGACGGCTCCGGCCGAGACCCGGCGCCCCAGGAGCTGCTGGACGCGCTCCCGGATCGAGACGCCGTAGCCTTTCCCCTTCTGCTCCCAGGCGACCAGGAGCAGGATCTCTTCCACCCGCGAGAGCACCGCCACGCCGCGCCGGCTCGCCATTTCTTCTATATTTTAGAATCAATCTCCCCGGCCCGCCAGGCCGATCGCGGGGCGCCCTCCCGCCGCAGCGCCGGGCCTGCGAGCCGCCTCGGGCGGCCCCCCCGGGCCCCCGCGGCCGACCTCCCGCCCCCACGCCAGACCGGAGAAAGTGCCCCCTTGCGCTTCTCTCCTTGCGTCACTCGTGCTATCCTTGGGGATCGGAGGATCGAGGCGCCCCGGCGCCCGCGAGGGACGGGGCCGCGCGATGACGAGAGAGATGGGCGGCGCGGAATTCCACGAGACACCCGAACGCTATGAGCTCAGCCTCGAGGAGCGGAGCCTCCTCACGCGCCGCATCAGCGAGCTCTCCCTCTCGATCGCCGGCACGCGCCTCGAATCCCTCATCCACCAGCTCCACGCCCAACTGCGGCATGCCGGTATCTCCTACCAGCCGCGCTGCTACCTCGCCGACGTCTGGGGCTGCCCTCAAGACGTGCCCGTCATCGGCATCCCCTTCTACCTCGCCGATCCCACCCTCTCCCACATCGAAGGCGAGCTCACCGGCATCGAGGCCGAGAACGACGTCGAGATCCTGATGTATCTGCGCCACGAGGCCGGCCACGCGTTCAACTACGCCTACCGACTGCACACCGAGACCGAGTGGCGCGAGGTCTTCGGCCCGTATTCGCGCCCCTATATCGAAGACTACAAACCTGATCCGTTCAGCGACGCGTTCGTGCGCCATATTCCCGGCTGGTATGCCCAGAAGCATCCCGACGAGGATTTCGCCGAGACCTTTGCCGTCTGGCTCACGCCCGGATCCAACTGGAGGGAGCAATACGCCGGGACCCCGGCCTTCGCCAAGCTCCTCTACGTCGAAGACGCCGTCCATCGCATCGGCAAGCTCCCGCCCCTCGTCACCGACCAGACGCTCGACGGCCCCGTCGAGCAGCTGCAGGCCACCCTGGCCGAGTGGTATGGCACCCACGAAGATACCACCGGCGACGGCCTGGCCCTGCCGCGCGTCCTGAACATCGATCTGCGCACAATCTTCCCCTCGGCCGAGGGCGTCCCCGCCATCCACTTCTTGCGCCGGCGGCGAAGCCATCTCATCCGCACCGTGAACTACTGGACCGGCCTCGACCTGGAGCTTCTCTCCTCCCTCACCAACGAGCTCCTCGAGCGCGTCCGGCTTCTCGATCTGCGCATGCTGCCTCGCGATCGAGATGCCGCCCTGATCGGGATGTCGATCCTGATCACCACGCTTGCGATGAACTATCGCTACACGGACCAGTTCGTCCGCCGTTCATCGCCTGCACCCACACCCAAGGAGTAACCGATGCAGCCCATGCGTGTGTGCGTGCTCTTCTACGAAAACCCCGGCGAGGGGCAGGCCGGGCGCGACGCAGTGGTGAGCCAGGTGGCCTCGGCTCTCCAGGAGAACGGCCACCAGGTGTCGCTGCTGGGAATCTCCAACGATCTGCGCAGGCTGATCGACTGGCTGACGAAGAACAAGCCGGATATGGTCTTCAATCTTTGCGAGACTTTCGACGACATCGACGCCCACGAAATGCACGTGGCGGCCGTGCTGGAGATGCTCGGGCAGCCCTTCACCGGCACCAGCCCTTCCCGGATGGCGATCCGCCAGGATAAGGCGCTCACCAAGAAGGTTCTGGCCTTTCACGGCGTGCTCACCCCCCAGTTCGCCACGTTCGAGAAGCAGAACATCGAGTTTGCCGGGCGCATGCGTTTCCCGATGCTCGTCAAGCCGCTGCACGGGGATGCCTCCCTCGGCATCCACGACGCTTCGGTGGTGAACGACTACAAGAGCCTCCTGACGCGGATCTCCAACATCCACAACGAGTTGAACGATGCCGCGCTCGTTGAGGAGTACATCGACGGCCGGGAGATCTTCGTCGGCGTTCTCGGCAATCCACCCGAGCCGCTTCCGCTCGTCGAGATCGATTTCTCCGAGCTGCCGCTCTCCCATCCGAGGATCTTCAGCCGCGAAGCGAAGTTCGACGTGGCCAGCCCGCAATACAACGGCACCACGCTCGTGATTGCCGAAGATCTCACGCCTGAGACGAGCAGCCGTGTGGTCCGGGCGGGGATCGAGTCGGTCCGCGCTTTGGGCCTGACCGACTACGGTCGCGTCGATATTCGCCTGGCTCCGGATGGCTCCCCCTACGTCGTCGAGGTGAACGCCAATCCCTACCTCGAGCAAGGGGGCGCGATCGCCACCGCGGCCGAGGAGGCGGGGATCTCCTACCCCCAGCTGATCAACCGGATCCTGGATTGCGCCCGCAAGCGCTGGTATCCGCCGCAGACGGCTCGGGCCGGGGCCAAAGCCCGCCTTCTGGGGAGCGCCTCGCAGCCTGGGGAAGGAACGCGCCTCAAGCAGCCACAGGCCCGCGGGCTCGAGCGCGCCGCCAAGCTAAACGCCTAAGCTCTCGGGCCGCCCTGTTCGTCTCTCGTTCGAGCGCCTCCCCGGGCCGTTTCTGGCGCCCCGGCGCGGCGCTCGATTCCTGCCCGCGAGGTTTGCATGCCTCAACCCTGGGGTGAGCTCGCGGCCGTGGCCACCTCCGTCTGCTGGAGCGCCACGGCCACCTTTTTCACCTTCGCCAGTCGCAAGGTGGGAGCGCTCGTCGTCAACCGCGTCCGCCTGTTGCTCGCCTCGGCCTTGCTTCTCCTCACCCACACCCTGCTGCTCGGGAGACCTCTACCCCTCGAGGCCGAGCCCAGCCGCTGGCTTTGGCTCGGCCTCTCCGGGATCATCGGCCTGACCATCGGCGACGCGTTCCTCTTTCAGGCCTACGTTTGGAATGGCCCGCGCCTATCGATGCTCATCATGAGCTCCGTTCCGGTGATGAGCGGCCTCCTCGCCTGGGCCGTCCTCGGCCAACAACTCCTTCTCATCCATTGGCTCGGCATCGCCATCACGGTCGCCGGCATTGCCTGGGTCGTCCTCGGCCGCGAGGCGGGCCCCGCCGCCGCGCCCCGACCTCACTACCTGCGCGGCGTCCTCCTCGGATTCGGCGCCGCGGCCGGTCAGGCCGTCGGCCTCGTGCTGGCCCGGCAGGGCCTGGCCGGGGACTTTCCCGCCCTCTCCGGCAACGTGATCCGCATGGTCTCCGCCGCCGCCACGATCTGGTTGGTCGCCCTCGTTCAGCGACAGGCCGGCCCCACCTTCCGCCGGCTGGCCTCCGACCGCAGCGCCTGGGCTCCGATGCTCGGCGGAAGCGTCTTCGGCCCCTACATCGGAGTGTGGCTCTCCCTCGTCGCCATCCAGCTCACGGATATCGGCATCGCCAGCGCCCTCATGGCCCTCCCGCCGGTGTTCCTGCTCCCGGTGGATGCCTTCGTCTTTAGAGAGAAAGTCGGCTGGCAGGCGGTCGCCGGCACAGCCGTCGCCATCGGCGGCGCCGTCGTCCTCGTGCTCACCTGACTGCGATGACCCCTCGTGGGGCGCGCCCTTCGGATTACCACCCGTCTTCGGAGTCCAGGCGATGACCACATCTCGGAACCCGGCCGTCACCTCTACCCCACCCTCCTCCCGTCGCTCAGAGCTTGTCAACTGATCTCCGAGCGAACCCTTAAGGTCCCTCTCGATCGTTGGGGCGTCCCAGATTGCCCCCCCCTGTCCCCTTCGCTTGCATCCCGGAGCGCCACTTGCACCTGATGCACACCTGCCCTGGCGGGCGGTGCCAGGGAGTGCAGGTGAGCGGAGGGACCCCCGGCATTTGCTCGAATTCAACGGCCGATGGAGACTTGCCGGGGGAGGGGAGGTTACCTAAGGAGGCAAGGGGCGGCAGAGCCGCCCCTTGCCTCCTTAGACCTCAATCCCCCTCTCCGCTTTCGATCCGTGCGCAGGAAGAGGCCTGGCAAGCGGAGAGGAGGTAAGGGGGTGAGGCAGAAAGGTACAAGATATATAGGCACCGTATCAGTACAATTGGATGCGAGGGATGCTTGCGCGTTTCCTCCTCCGATTCATTCACAGCCTCCAAGACAAGGGGCCCCCACAGCCTGCCAATTGTTCTCCGTGAGCTGATCAAGAGCACAGCAGGAAGGGAGACTAAGAAGGTTCGATCACTGAATCGTCCCTGCACGAGTCGCGGCGTACAATACGGGGCGGCGGTGGGGAGGCCGGAGGGGCCCGATGAAGACGCTCGACCTGAAGAAGCAGCTGAAGCGCTACTACCAGACGTCCGCCAAAGCCGTGGACGTGGTAGACGTTCCCCGGTTCAGATTCATCATGCTCGATGGTACGCTCAAAGCCGGCGCGAAGCCCGGGACTTCTCGCGAATTCCAGGAGGCTATCGGCGCCATGTATGGCTTCGCCTACACGCTGAAGTTCGCCTCCAAGCTGCGGACGGTCCGCCCGATCGACTATCCGGTGATGGCTCTCGAAGGATTGTGGTGGACCAAGGGCAAAGCCTTCGCCTTCGATCCGAAGCGGGCCTGGAGCTACCGCCTGATGATCCTCGTCCCCGACCACATCGACGCGGCGATGTTCCGTGCGGCCCGGCGCCAGCTCGAGGAGAAACGGCCGAACCCCGCCCTTGCGCGGGTCCGTCTGGCCTATTTCGAGGAGGGCCTCTGCATGCAGATCATGCACGTGGGGCCTTACGCCGAAGAGCCGAAGACGATCGCCCGGATGCGCGAGTTTGCCAAGGAAAACGGCTACTTGTTGCGAGGGAAGCACCACGAAATCTACCTCGGGGATCCGCGGCGCTCCGCGCCCGAACGACTGAAGACCGTCCTCCGCCTTCCGGTCCGCAAACGCCGCTCTTGAGCCCATGCCCCGTCGCACCCATTTCGACTTCCTTGCCCCCTTCTACGATCGGGTTATCCGCCCGGCCGACGTCTCTCACCTCAGCCGGCTGGCGGGCCTACCCTGCGCCGGCCGCCTCCTCGACGCCGGCGGCGGTACGGGACGGATCGCGGACAGCTTGGCCGGCAAGGTCGATCGGATCGTGGTCGCTGACGAGTCCTTGGCCATGCTCGCCCAGGCCCGACGGAAGGCGAGATTGGGTCTGGTGGCGAGCCGGACGGAGCATCTGCCCTTCACCACCGGCAGCTTCGCTCGCGTCGTTATGGTGGACGCGTTCCATCACCTGGCGGACCAGGAGGCGAGCCTGGCAGAGCTGTGGCGAATCGTGGCGCCCGGCGGCCGGCTCGTCGTCGAAGAGCCAGACCTCCTGCGGCCCGGCGTCCGCCTGATTGCAGTCCTGGAGCGGCTCGCCCGCATGCGAAGCCGATTCCGGCGAGGGGAGGAGATCGCGGCGATGGCCGAGCGCCTGGGCGCCAGGGTGCA
>DATEAV010000028.1:0-3303 GCA_035288185.1 Anaerolineales bacterium
TGGGCCGCGGGGTCACGCCGGTTCCCGCAAGACGTAGCCCACGCCCCGCACCGTATGGATCAGCCGGGGCTCACCGTCTGTTTCGGTCTTCTGCCGCAGGTAGCGGACGTAGACCTCAATGATGTTGCTCTCGCCCCCGAAGTCATACCCCCACACCCGGTCGTAGATCACCTCCCGGGTGAGCACCTGACGCGGGTGACGCAGGAAGAGCTCCAGGAGCTCATACTCTTTTGCCGTCAGGTCGAAGGAGCGCTCGCCGCGAAACCCTTGATGGGTGCCGGTGTCGAGCCGGAGATCTTCGAACGAGAGCATTTCCGAGCCCTCCGGGCGCGCCCTGCGCAGCAGAGCCCGGATCCGGGCCAGAAGCTCGTCGAATTCGAACGGCTTCACCAGGTAGTCGTCGGCGCCGGAGTCGAGGCCCTGCACTCGATCCGCCACGGCGTCTTTGGCCGTCAGCATCAGGATCGGGACGCTGCCCGCGGCGCGCAGCCTCCGGCACACCTCGAGCCCGTCGATCCCGGGGAGCATCCAATCGAGGATGACCACGTCCGGAGGAGTCTCGCGCGCCATGGCCAGGCCGGAGGCGCCGTCGGCGGCCGTCTCGACGCGGTAGCCCTCGTAGGTGAGGCCGCGCCGGAGGAGCTGAAGGATTCGGTCTTCGTCTTCGATGACGAGGATACGTTCACGCATCGCGCTGTTGCCCGCCTGAGTATACCTCCGGGCGTTTGCCGGAGGCCTTCCCAGAACGCCCTCGCCCGCTCTGCGGGAGAAGCCCCGGTTCCCCCGCCAGCCCGGAGGGACCGGGCGAGCGGGGAAACCGGGGCCTGCATTGAATCTCCCGTTGGTGCTGCCGACTCAGGTGAGCTCCACGCTGGCGCCGACCGCCTCGAGCTTGGACTTGGCGTCCATCGCCGCTTCCTTGCCGGCGGCCTCGAGCACCTTTGCTCCGGCCGTCTCGGCCACGTCTTTGGCGTCTTTCAGCCCGAGGTTGGTGATCTGGCGGATGACCCGGATCACGTCGATCTTCTTCGGGCCCAAGTCTTTGAGGATAACGTTGAACTCCGTCTTCTCCTCGACAGCCTCCGCCGCGGCGGCGCCTGCGCCCATGGGCATGGCCATCGCCATCGGCGCCGCGGCCGTGACGCCCCACTTCTCTTCGAGCGCCTTCGCCAGTTCGGCCGCCTCGAGCACGCTCAGCGTACTGAGCTCGTCAACGAGCTTGGTAATGTCAGCCATGATCCAACTATCTCCTTGAACTCCGTTTCTGGTTCTGATTCTTCACCACGACACTTGCTCTGGCCGGTCAGGCAGCGCCGGATTCGGCGTATGCCTTGGCAACGCCCACCAGCTTGCGGGCGGTCGCCGCCAGCGCCCCGGCCACCCGGGCCGCCGGCGCCTGGATGACGCCGATCAGCCTGGCTTGCAGGACGGGCAGCGGCGGTAGATCCGCCAGCATTTCCACCTGGGCCGGGCCATAGAGCACTCCCTCGATCACCCCGCCCTTCACCCGGACGGACTCGGATGCCTTGGCCGCTTCCACGATCGTCTTGGCCAGCGCCAGGGCGTCTTGCGTGGCATAACCGATCGCGGTCGTGCCCGTGAGCGCCTCTTCCGGCACCGGCAGGCCGGCTTCACGAAACGCCAGGCGGACGAGTCGATTCTTGACGACGTGAAACTCGCCGCCTTGCTCCCGCAGCTTCCGGCGGATCTCTTCCATTTCCTTGACGCTCAAGCCGGAGAAGCCCGTCAGGACGACGCCCTTGCTTCGCTCGAGCAGCTCACGATACTCGCCGACGAGCTCCTGCTTACGGCTCTTGGTGATTGCCAATGTCTCTCACCTCCTTCCACCGTTCGTGCCGCAAGCACCGGCGGCACGCCGGTGCGAGACGGCAACAAAAGAGTCTTTGCTTCGCGCCGTGCGCCGATGCAAAGACTCCCGCGGCGTGCCAAAGCCGCCGCGTGGGTCTCCGCCTCGGCAGGTGATTAAGCCCCGGCAGGGGCCCCTGCTGTCTGGGGCGAAGCCAGCGTTGCTTGTTTGGGTCGGGCTAGGCCTCGTCCTCCATCGCCTGGGCAGCGTTGACGTCCACCCGGATTCCAGGCCCCATCGTCGTGGTCACAAACACCTTGCGGATGTAGATCCCTTTGGCGCCGGCGGGCCGCGCCTTCTTGATCCCGTCCATCAGGGCCGCCATGTTGTCGAACAGCATCTTGGCCTCGAAGGAGGCTTTCCCGATCGGCACGTGCAGATTGGCTGTGCGGTCCATGCGAAATTCCACCCGCCCGGCCTTGAGCTCGTTGATCGCCCGGGGCAGATCGCCGGCCGGGACGACCGTCCCCGCCTTCGGGTTGGGCATCAGGCCGCGGGTGCCCAGGATGCGGCCCAATCCCGATTTGCCGATCTTGCCCATCATCTCGGGCGTGGCAACGGTCGCATCGAATTCCAGCCACCCGCCCTGGATCTTCTTGATCACCTCGTCGTCGCCGATGTAGTCGGCGCCGGCCTCCAGGGCGGCTCTCGCCGCCTCGCCCTCGGCAAAGGCCAACACCCGGACCTTCTTCCCCAATCCGTGCGGCAGCAGGACCGTATCCCGCACCTGTTGATCAGCGTGCTTCGGGTCCACCCCCAGGCGCAGGTGGAGCTCGACCGTGGCATCGAATTTCGTGATCGACGTCTCGCGCGCCAATGCCAAAGCCTCCATCGGATCATACATCCGGTCCAGGTCGACTTTGGCAGCGGCTGCGGTGTACTTCTTTCCGTGTTTCGCCATGATTGCTCCTTGTGGTTCAAACGGGCCGCCGTGCAGCCCTCCCACATTTCAACTCCAGGATTTCCCTCTTCGTAGTCCGGGTCGGCGCAGGACTCTCGCATTCCAAGAGCCTGGTCGGGTTACTCGGTGATCGGTGATCGGTCGCCAGAGAACCAATCCCATCGGCACCTGGCCGCCTGGGCACTTCGGCACTCGGTGCCCTAATGCCCTGGTGCCTTAGTGCCTTGGCGCCCAAGTGCTCGATCACCGATCACTGATCACCGATCACCATTCACCAATAGCCGTTCACCAGTCTCCTGGCGCCGCGCGGGCCCGCCAGGCTCCCCTCGCTATTCGTCGATCGTAATCCCCATATTGCGAGCCGTACCCTCCACTTGCCGCATCGCTCCCTCGAGATCGATAGCGTTGAGGTCCTTGAGCTTGATTTCGGCGATCTCCCGGATCTGAGCCCGCGTCACCTTCCCGACTTTCGTCCGGTTGGGCTCGGCCGACCCCTTCTCCACGCCGGCCGCCTTGCGCAGCAACACCGGCGTCG
>DATEAV010000029.1:0-13710 GCA_035288185.1 Anaerolineales bacterium
TGGCTGTCATCTCTCGCCGCTCCTCTATGGGTTGGTGCCCACGATGACGACGGTGCCCACCTGCATCAGGTCCCCCCAGGCCTGAGCCAGGCCGCGCTTGGGCTGGCCGGGCACCTGGCGCGCCCCGGCCTCGCCGCGCAATTGCCAGAAGAGCTCGGCGACCTTCATCAACCCCGCCGCGGCGATTGGATTGCCAACGCCGAGCAACCCGCCTGATGGGCACACGGGCATGGCCCCGTCACGAGCCGTCACGCCGTCGGCGACGAGCTGGGGCGCTTGCCCGCGATCGGCCAGGAGCAGCCCTTCCAGGTGGTGGAGAGCCTTGTAGTCGAAGGGGTCGTACGGCTCGGCGATGTGGATCTCTTTGCGCGGTTCCCTGATTCCGGCCATCTCATAGGCCATCCGCGCGGCTACTTCGACGTAGCGCGGGTAGGCCAGGTCGCGGTTGGTCCAGTAGGCGGTGTCGAGCGCCCACCCGACGCCCTGGATCCAGACCGGCTTATCGGTCACCCGGCGGGCCACGTGCTCGGCGGCCAAGACGATGGCCACCGCGCCGTCGGAGACCGGGCTCACGTCCAGCCGCTGCACCGGCCAGGCCAGCACCTCGGAATTGAGCACGTCCTCCACCGTGATCTCCGCCTCCCCGAGAAGGGCGCAGGGATGGTCGGCGGCGTTGCGTTTGTTTTGGACCGCGATGCGGGCGATGTCGGCCTTGGAGATGCCGTAGGTCTGCATGTAGCGGTTCATCTCCAGGGCGAAGATCCACAGCAAGTTGGGCTCGAGGGCCCGTTCGGTGGTGTGATCGAAGATGGTCAGGAAGGCTGCCTGCGGGTGGGGGAAGTAGGACGACATCTTCTCCTCGCACACCACCAGGCAGGTATCGAAAAGCCCCGAAGCGATGTGGTACCAGCCCTGGATCGGGGCAAAGACTCCCGTCCCTCCGCCGACATACGAGCGCATGTAGGGCTTTTGCCACGCTCCGGCGCCGTCGCTCAGGTATTCGGCCTTCATGTGCACGCCATCGAAGGCGTCGGGGGCGGTTCCCATGCAGACGGCCTGGATATCATCGAGGGTCATCTCGCACGACTCGAGCGCCATCGAGGCGGCCTGCCAGGAGAGCTCCTTACCGGTCTCCAAAGCGCGGCGCACGAACTTGGTCATGCCCGCGCCGACGACGGCGACTTTTCTCATTCCCATGGCCCCATCCTCCTCACGCGCCCATCACGACGACGGCGCCGCTGGTGGTGGGAACACCGCGCCACGATTGGGCCAGCCCGATTTCGACCTCCTCCAGCTGGCGCTCGCCGGCCACGCCGCGCAGCTGCAGCACCACCTCCAGCGCGCGCGCCAGGCCGGTGGCGTCCAGAAGGTGGCCGACGCCGAGGCTTCCGCCGGAGACGTTCACCGGCAGCATCCCGGTGGGCTCGAACGCCCCTTCTTCCAGCAAGGTCCCCGCCTCACCGCCTCGTGCCAGCCCGAGGGCCTCGAGATGTTGGAGCTCTTTGTAGGCGTAGGTGTCGTCCACTTCGGCGAAATCGATCTCCATCTGCGGCTGGCCGATCCCGGCCAGGCGGTAGGCCATCCGGGCCGCCTCACGAGCATAGACGGCCTCATCCCAATCGCGGGTTTCCAGGGAAGGAGCGTCGTTGCACCAGCCCGCGCCGAGGATCCAGATCGGTTGAGGGCTGAGATCCTCCGCCCGGCTTTCACTGGCCAGGACCATGACGACCGCGCCGTCGACGAGGCTGGAAGCCTCGCGCCGCCCGAGAGGCCAGGAGAGCGGCGGCCCAGCAAGCACTTCGTCCACCTCCAGGTCCGCCGGGTAGGAGGCCAGCGGGTTGCGGAGCGCGTTGCGACGGTTCTTCACGACCACGCCCGCGCACTGCTCCGGCGTGGCGCCGGTCACATGGAGATAGCGGTTCATCTCCATCCCGGCGATGAAGTCGCTGTTCAACCCGAGTGGGCGGTTGAGAACAGGGTCAAGGGCATAGGCGGTCACCCCGGGAAGCGTGAGAATATTGGAGGCCTTGCTGTGACCCTCCACCGCGACCACCTGGAACATCCCGGTGCGGATCAGCATGTAGGCCGTGGCCAGGCCGTGGAGCCCGTCGCCTCCGATCGTGTGCACCGGTTTGAGGGCCGCCCCCAGCTGGTCGGGAACGTACTCATCGAAAATGCTTGTCCCTTCGTGGAAATCCTCCGCCACGGTGACGAAGCTCTCGACATCCCGGCGTGGATCGACGCCGGCGTCGGCGTAGGCGCGCACGGCGGCTTCGTACATCAGCTCCTTGTAGGATTGGTCGGGCGTGCTGGGGCGAAAGCCGGCCCAACCCACGCCGACAATTGCGACACGGTCACTCATACATCCTCCTTCGTCGAGGCATCCAGCGGGACGGCTCGGGGCATGGCCGCGGGCCAGGGCTGATACGCTGCCGGGGCCGCGCACACTCTCGCGCAATTCGCCCGAAGTATATACGTCCTCGGGCGCTTTGCACCATGCCCCCTCGAGAGCGGACGCGCGAGGATACCGAGAGCGCGCGTTTCAGGACGGCTGTCAGGTACCAGACCGTGCGCTCACTTGGGAAATCGCTCGGAATGCCGAGGGCCAAGAAGACCAGGAGGCACGGGCTCCGCCGGACCTGAGGCCAGGTTACTCGTCGCGGACCCGACGATGACCAAGAACCGGGCCGGTTCCCGGCGACGGCGCGCCCGGGCGACCCAGGGACGGAGTGCCCAGCGGAGGCCGTAATCCGGCCGGATCAGCCGCCACCGGATCCCGAACTCATCCCCCAGCGCCCTCAATCTGCCGTCGGTGAGATAGTTCTCGCTGGGGAGCGCGTCGGAGGGGAAGCCATAGGCCTCGCGGAAGCAGGCCTGCCGCTCCAACACCATCTGCTCCCCGCTGGCGGGATCGCGGTAGATCGGTGAGTCGAGGATCACCACCTGTCCACCGGGCGCCAGGACTCGCAGCGCCTCCCGAAGCGTGATTCCATAGTCCACCGAGTAGTGAAAGGAGGCGTTGAAGATGGCAAGATCGCATACGCCGTCCAAAAAGGGCAGTCGGTCGTATTCCGCCTGCACAACGAGAAAGCCCTGCTCGTAGTGCGTCCAGGCCGCCAACCCATCGCGAGCGTTGACGAGCAGGTCCACTGCGGCCACGTCGAGCCCACGCCGGGCGAGGCGATTCGAGAGCCACCCGTTTCCGGCTCCCAGATCCAGGATTCGCAGGGGGGCAGCCTGCTTCTCCTCAGCAGGCGCGAGGACCTCGCTCAAGAACGCCCGAAATGTCGCAGCTCGTATCTTCCAATCGCCGGCGTGCCGCCCACTGCGATCCTCGAAGGGGAGCCTTCGATAGTACTCAGCGTCCTCGGAGCCTCGGCCCTCTCGCTCTCGAACCGTCTCATATTCCTGGATGAAACGGTCGAAGCGGGCCCTCCGCTCGGGAGCCAGAAAATGCCAGATCCCATCAACCCGCGTGAAGATCAGATCATCCTGATGGCAGCGGACGGACTCCGAAGAGACGATCTCGAGAGAAGAACGGCACGCCGGGCACGCGAAGTGCGCCGCCAGGACCTGCGCGCCCGATGCGCTAATCTCCTCTGGCATCTCAACGACCCGAGAGAGCCTCGATCGCCGCGGCGTAGGCGGCCGCCAGCCCTCTCTCTACGGGGCCCATATCCTCAGGGAGCTCCCACGAAAGCCTGGCCAGGCTGTCGCCCACCACACACACCGTGGCCGTCTGCACGCCGCGCGCTTTTCCTACGGCGAAAAGCGCAGCGGTCTCCATCTCCACGGTGTTCACCCCTTCCGCCTGATAGGCCCGCACTTCCTCCATGGTTTCTCGGTAGGCCCCGTCGGTTGTCCAGGTGACGCCCTTCGTCATGGGAATTCCAAGCGACTGGAAGGCGCGGGCCAGGTCTTCGACCAGGCCTGGATCGGCGTCGACGTATTTTGCCGGCGCCAGGTAGTGGTAGGACGTCCCTTCGTCGCGGATCGCCTGGGTGCAGACAACGACCGCCCCGGCGCTGAGCTCCGGCAGCAGCCCGCCCGCCATGGAAAGCGACACCAGGCGCCGGGCCCCCCAGGCGATCAGTTCTTCGGCCAGAGCCGCCATCTGCGGCGCCCCGATGCCGAAGTTGGTCATCACGGCGACTGCTCCGCGACTTCGCTTCAGGAGATACAAGTCCCCCATCAGCCGGGCCACGCGTCGGAGTGGATACCGGCCTCTCATTCGCTCTGGAAGCCCGCGCTGCAAGCACAGGATAACGGCCGAGGGAGCTTCCATGACAGGCAGAAGGCCAGACCGCTGCCGGTAGGCGATCATGGCCTGAGGGGTCAACACCGCCTGTCCTGCGCGTTTGTCTGGATGAACGGGAAAAGACATAGCGATCTCTCAAGCCTCTCGGGCGGGGCGGCCAAACGGAGCAAGGCTTCGAGTTCGGAAACGATAGATCAGATACACCCCGGCCTGACTGCATTCCGCGATCACGGTGGACCAACTGGCCCCCATCAACCCCCAGCGCGGGATCCACAGGGCTCCGAGAAGAGCGAAGACGAGGATGCCCGCCGTCACGGCGACCAGCGCCGGCCGTTCTGTGCCGGCGGCGACGTGCGTCAGGGAGAAGTAGGCGTTCAAGGTGAACGGGATCAACGCCCAGGCGAGAACACGCAGCGCGCTTGCGGTGGGGCCAAACCCGCCTCCGAAGAGGAGGCGGGTCAACGGATCGGCGAAGAGGGTGATCGTCAGAGCGGCTGCGATCGAGAGGACGAAGAGCGCTTTCCAAGACGATCCGAGCGCCTGCCGGGAGGCATCGGCCGCGCCGCGATCGCGAGCGCCCAATTCCGCCTGCCCCAGGGCCGGGAGCAACGCCCCCGAGAGCGAGTTGTGGGCGAGCTTCGAGGCCTCCACGACACGAGCGGCAGCGGCGAACCATCCGGTGACCGCAGGGCCGCCGATCACCCCGAGCAAGATGATGCCTAGGCGCTGGTGGAGGATGGTGAGCAAGCCGAGCGCGGCGAGCGGCCAACTCGCCGCGAACGCGGAAGTGAGCTGATGCCATGAGAGACGGAGAGAAAGACGAAATCCGCGGATCTGGGAGATGCAAAACGCGGCGGCACACGCGGCGCCGGCGGTCTGCGTGATCAGCAAGAGATAGGCCAGCCCCAGCAGGCCTGCCGAGGGCCGGAGAGCGAAAGCGACACCCACCGTTTGGAGGAGCGCGGAGGCGAGGCTGAGCAGCATATAAGCGCCCATCCGTTCATAGGCCCGCAGCGCAGCCGAGAACACGCCGTAGAAGGCAAGGGGGATCAGGGTTAGGGCAAACACTCTCCAGGCTGCCCGCGTCTCAATGGGGAGCGTCGGCTCCCCAACCTGCCAGGCGAAGGCTGCGCCGATGAGCAATCCTGAGAGCACCAGCTGAATCGCGAGCGCCGAGCCAAGCAGGCTCCGATCTTTCTCCGAGCGAAGACGGCGGATCAAGAGGCTGTCGGTTCCAAAGGTGCTTAGCGTATTGGCCACCATGAGCAGGGCGGCCATGAAGGCGTACTGGCCGAGGCCGGCCGATCCAAGCCTCCGGGCCACCAAGACGGTGAAGACGACCATCAGAGCCTGGCTGCCGAGCCTGGCGATCGCCAGCCAGGCTACGCGAAGCGCCAGGCCCCTCGCCGGCGCGGAGAGGGCCGTCGACGCCTTCAGGGGTCTTCGGAGGCTAAGGGACATAGCGCATTGTGACGATAAAGAAGTCGCCCCAACCCGAGAAGGGGACACGGTGAGCCAGGCGATCGTCTAGCCCGCACAAGGCCGAGTAGAAGCGTGGGTGCCGCTTGGGGAGATCTTTGACCTCCGCCGGAGGCGCAAATACCGAGAGGCCTTCTACGGCCAGGGGTGAGAACCTTGGGCCGAAGGAGGCGATCACCTGGCGAGGAGTGAAGTAGTGGACCGTGAAGTACTTGCCTTCAAGATGGGCCCTCGTCCCGGCGCGGGCCAGCCGGCGGAAGGCGAAGCGCCAATGGCCGGTGAGCGCCGTGGCCAACTCCCAGAGGCAGATCGGAGGCATCAACACCCAGATCGCGAATCCGCCGGCGCGAAGCAAGCCCGGCAGGCTCTGGGTCACCGCTCGTAGATCGGCCGTGCAGTTCAGCCCGCCCAGATCGGAGAAGACCGCATCGAAGGGCCCGCCCCGAATCTGGTCGAGGGCCATGAAAGAGCACTCCTGGACGGTGACACGGTCGGCCAGTTGATGCCGGTCGATCTTGTCGCGCAGTCGGCTCAGCATCCCGGGGGCGATATCCGTCGCGTGGACATGGAAGCCCTTTCGGGCCAGGGCCACTGCATCCGTTCCGCTGCCGGCGTTGAGCTCCAGGATGCGCGCGCCGGGGGGGAGACATCGGAGCACATGGGCGTAGACCTTGTGCCTCATGCGCGTCAGGTTGGGATGATCTTCCCCGAATCGGTCGTACTTCTCCGCAGTCAGCGAGAACGCCTCGGCGATCTCGGGGAACGGGCTGCGGGTTACCATGCCGGTGCCTCACACCTGGCATCCTGAGGGACCGTGCAAGGGGCCGCCGGGGCCGAACCTTCGAGCCTCTCCACTACAAGCTGATGAAGGCCGGCCCGGCTTTGGCCGGACTGAGGGAGCCTGGCAGGCTGCCGAAAAAGTGGCAGTCGTTTCGAGACCCCCACCCCCGCCTCCTCGAGTTTCTCCACCCCCTCTCCGCCACGCTCCACAGTGAAGAGGGCTGCTCCGCCGCGGAGAGGGGGCAGGGGGTGAGGTGAAAAACCATTTCTCCGCAGCCGAGGGATCGATGCGTGTGTGCACACGCTGTGTGTGCTCATTACCGCTGCACCGGGCTTTCCGCTTTCGCTTCTTGCGGCGAGGGAGAAGCGGCTTCCTCGGGCCGCATCTCGGGTCGGATCGGGCCCAGGCCTCGGCGAGGCCGTCTGGATAGCACCTCCACCTGCAATCGCGTCGGCGGAAGGAGGGCGAGGTTGAGAAGAAAGCTTCGCAGCAAGCTCGCTGTCGACTTCCTCTCTTCCTTGCGCGAGGCAAGCGCTTTCCCGTTGGCTCGCCCCCAGCGCCGCCGAAGCTCCCGCCAAGCCGCGCGTGCGCGGAACTCGCGATGGGCCAAGGCATGCAGCTTCCGGTAGAAGCCCGTGGTAAACGGTCCCCGATACAACATGGCAAGGTCGCTCGAGTCCTGCCATTGGCGTTTCAGGCCAAGCTGAGCCTTCACGGATTCGAAGAATCTTGTCCCGGGCAGAGGGTAGGAGACCGAGATCCCGATATCGTCGGGCGCGCACTCGCGGATCATCTTGAGCGTCTGGTCGATGTCGGCGCGGGTCTCGCCCGGGTAGCCGAACTGAATGAAGAAGGCGACTTCGATCTCCGCCTCCCGGAGCCGTCGGGCCGCTTCGTAGACTTGTTCGACGCGAGTCCCCTTCTCCATGGCGTCGAGGATCTTCTGCGATCCGGATTCGGCGCCGATCCAGACGGTCTGAGCCCCGGCGCGGCGAAGGGCTTCGATGGTCTCGCCGCGGAGCAGGAGATCGGCCCGGTTGAGGCTCTTGAAGGGCGTTCGGAGCGAGCGCTGCTCCACCAGATCGGCAAACTGCTCAATCCAGCCGGGCTTCAGGCCCAGGATATCGTCCATGAACCAGAGATGATCGGGATGGTAGGTCTGCTTGAGGTGCTGCAGCTCCTCCACGACGTTCTCGGGAGAGCGCACGTTGTAGCGCTGGCCCCAGATGGGCTTGGCGCACCAGTTGCAGTGGTACGGGCAGCCGCGGGTTGTCACCACATTGAGGGAAAAGAACCCGTAACGGCGAACCCAGGCCCGGCGATATCGTTCGATGTCCACGAGATCCCATGCAGGCAGGGGAAGGGAATCCAGATCCCGCAGCACGGGGCGGCGCGGGTTGGCGTGCCAGCGGGCCTTCGACGCGCTGTCCCGCCACGCCAGCCCGTCGATCCCTTCCACGGCCGCCCCGCCGGCCAGGCGGTCGATCAGCAAGCCCAGCGTCTCTTCCCCCTCTCCCAGCAGCACAAAGTGGGCGCCGTGATCCAGGTAGAGGCCGGCGTGGTCGGTGGCGTCGGAGCCGGCGACGATGACGGCGCAGCCACGCGCCAGGGCCAGCTCGATCATCTTGAAGGCGGCCTGACGCATGCGCAGGAGGCACATCTTGGAGAGGTAGTTGAAGTTGTCCTCGTAGAGGACGGCGATGGAGGCGCCGGATCTCACCAGCGCCTGCTCCCATTCTTGCTCGCTCTCGGCCAGCATGGCGTCGAAGAAGGCGACCGAATGGCCTTTCGCCCGCAGCCAGCTGGCGGCATACAGGCTGCCCAAAGGCGGGTAGGGCTGCATGGCTTCCCAGAGCTTGGGGTCGAAACGCAGGTAGTAGGATTGGCCGATCAAGACGTCGCTCATCGCCATCCTTCCGCGAGCATCTCCAGCCGTTGGGAGAAGGCTGCCAGCGTGCGCGCGCCGTGATGATCGAAGTGTCCCTTGCACCAGTCGGGCCCGAAGCGCTCTTCGCTCCGTCCGAGAGGGCGCCCATCCTCCGTGCCCAGCCCCATCTCGCGGGCAAACCGTCGGACCTTGCGGGATCTCTCCCAATGCTCCAGGCGATTCGCCAGCGGAAGCCTGAGTAGCCTCTCCCCCATTCGGGGCAGGAGGCCGCGGCCTCCATCGGCAGAGAGGAACGCGACGCTGCGTGCCGGCGGCATGCCTCCGGCGTTGGGCAAGAACGAGCTCACCCACGAGTGGTTGAGGCGGCGCATGTGCCAGTAGTGCGTATGCCCCGAAAGCGGGACCATTTGAACGAGCTCATGGGCGGAAAAGAGGTCCTGATCCGGAAGATAGAGCGCGGTTTCGGATAGCAGGTAGTTCGGGCAGAGTGACACCCCTTCGAGCGCGGCACGCCGCACCAGGAGCACGACCATTGCCCGAGTGAGCCAGAGCCGGCCCTGTGCCGTCACGAGCAGAAAGTCAATATCGCCGAATGCCTCGGTGTTGTCGAGGGCAAGGGCTCCGGTGAGCGCAACCATGCGGACGAAGGGCACGGTGGCGATAAGGCCGGCATAGCGAGCGGCGGCGGGGCGAAGCCGCCGGGCGATCTCTTCTCGTTCCCGGCGCTTTTCCCTGAGCCCCTGACGCCCGGCCAGATGGGTCACCCCCTCGTGGCGCTCGATCCGGGTTCTCAGGCGCGGGTCGGTTGCCAACGTTTGCTCGATCTCGTCGAAATCGGCGCGACGGCCGATCAGGTAGTGGTGGATCTCCGGGGTCCGCATGGGGAAATCGAAGACGTCGGCATAGGCCAGGGTGGCGAGGATCGACCAGGCCAGGTCGGCGATCTTCCACTCCTCCGGCCCTGTGTGCAAAGCCGGCCTGGAGGAGGTTTGGTCGTGCGCGCTTGCGCGGGGATCAGGTAAGCGGCGGATCGCCATTCTTGCCTCAGACGGCGTCTGCCGGAGATCGGCGGGCCGCTATCCGTTGCTCCGCGAGGCGGATCGCCTGCCGGAGGCTGAGCGCGATGACCGTCCCGAACCCCAAGGCAAAGAGGCCCGCATAAAACGCGATGAAGACGTTGCCGATGGCGGCCGCCCACAAAGCCGAGGCGGCGCAGAGGAGGAAGAACAGGATCTCGCCGATGACGATCCGATCCAGGTCGAGCTGATAGCGCCGGGCTTCCCACTCCTGGCCTTTGTGCTCAAGCCCATACTTGGGCGTCCGCTCGAAGACGCGGTCCTTGTGACGCAGGATGTCGAGGGCGGCGCGGGCGGTGTTGAGCATCATCCCTGCGCCCATCGCCGAGAGGAGGAGGACGGCGGGGAGCCGCAGAAGCCCAGCGCGCCCTTGCTGCCGCTGCCCGGCGTAAAGGAACAACATCGGCCCCAGGGCGGAAACGTTGAAGAGGTAGGCGATGCCGAAGAGGGAGCTGAGGCCGAGGTACGAGGGGCCCAGCAAGAGGATGGCCGGGTAGATCAGCGTCAGCAGGAGCAGGAGGAGGTGGACGGCGTAGCCCGTCATGTGGAGGGTGGCCGCCAGCTTGACGAGCCAGGGGGACTTCGAGCGCCAGACAGTTGGGAGGAGCTTCGAGGCGCACTCCAGGCTTCCCCGCGCCCAGCGATGCTGCTGGCGGCGATAGGCCGCGATGCTGGCGGGCAGCTCGGCTGGGATCTCGACGTCGTCCAGATAGCGCCCTCGCCAGCCGGCCAGGAACGCCCGATAGGAGAGGTCGAGGTCCTCGGCCAGAGTGTCCACCGACCAGCCTCCGGCCTCCTCGATCGCCTCGCGACGCCAGACGCCCCCAGAGCCGTTGAAGTTGAACCAGAGGCCGAGCGCGTGCCGGGAGAACTGCTCCACCCGGAAGTGCGCGTCGATCGCCATGGCCTGCAGCCGGGTGAGCAGTGAGTGGTCGCGATCCAGATGGGTCCAGCGCGCTTGAACAAACGCGATCCGCGGGTGATCGAAACGGGGCAGGATGCGCTTCAGGTAGTCCTTTGGTGGAACCGCGTCGGCGTCGAAGATGGCAATGAAATCTCCCCGGGCCCGCGCCAGGCCCTCCGCCAGGGCGCCGGCTTTGAAGCCTGCCCGGTTCCCGCGGCGGATGTGCTGGATGTCCAGGCCGTTGGACCGCAGCCGCGCAATCAGCCGGCCGACAATGGTCGAGGTCTCGTCGGTCGAGTCGTCCAGAATCTGGATCTCAAGGCGGTCGCGCGGATAGTCGAGTTGAGATACGGCGCGCACCACGCGTTCCGCAACGTAGAGCTCGTTGTAGATCGGCACCTGCACCGTGAGGCGCGGCCACTCGGCGGGCGGAGGCGGCTCCCGCGGCAGCTCCCGCCGCGCCAGGCTGGCGCAGGTGAGGAACAGGAAGTTGAGCCCGTAGATAGATAGGACGCCAACGACAGCGAAATACAATACAAAGAGGGGAACCAGAAGCAGATCAGACATAAACACCCCGTGTGTATTCTCGCGCCCAGACTCCCCACAGGCACCATTGCCAGAGACGCCCGGGCTGCAGCAGCCAAGGGTAATAGTCGAACAAGCCGATCACCGCAATGCCGATGAGCGCGGCAGAACTGCCCAACACGCCGAGCGAGAGAGATCCCCGGCGCCAGTGGGCCGCCAGGCCGAAAGCCGGCGCAAGCAAGGCGGCCGCATAGAACATCGCCCCGAGGAGCCCCGTTTCGGCCGCGGCGTCGAGCAAGACGAAGTGCGCCGGTTGGTAGAAGTAGGGGAAGTCCGGGAAGCGGGCTCTCAGGGCGATGGGCAGCGCGCCGATGCCGACTCCGCCCAGCGGATTCTCGGTGAACACCCGGCCGGCGGCTCGGTTGAGGGCCGTCCGCTCGATCAGCGAGCGCTGCTCCAGGGGGTTGGCCTCAAAGGAGCCGCGGCCGCCGGCCCGGGTGAGGAGCGCTGGCGCATAGTAGAAAACGAAAGGAGCGAGCACGAAGGCCGCCGCGGCCGCGACTCGCAGCAGGCGAAGCAGGCTCGCCCGGTCGAAGGCGAGGTAGACGCCGCCGGCCAGGAGAAAGGCTCCCACGGCCAGGCCCAGCGCTGCGGCGCGGGAGAAGGTGAGCAGAAGGCCGATCAGGGAGAGACTAGTCGCTGCCACGAGCCACGGTTGCCCGCTTTCCTTCGAGCGGACGGAAGCAGCCAGCAGGACCAGGGCGCCCAGGGCGAACGATCCTCCCAGAATGTTGGGATGATCGCTCAGGCCGTAGGCCCTCAGGATCCTTTCGCCCTCCGCGAAGACCACGCTGACGCCCTCCCAACTCGGATCCAGGGAGTGTTCGCCGAGGGCGGCAAGGCCGACGGATCCCTGGCCCAGGGACTGGGCGATGGCGACGACGGCCTGGGTCGCCACCAGGATGCCCACGGGCACGACGATCCACGGCCAGCCCATCGACTGATTCACCAGAAACAGATAAGCGCCCGCAAGCAGAAGGAGCCGGACCGAGTGATAGAATGACCCGAGCCCATCCTGGGAGGGGATGATGCTCAGCCAGCCGGCGATGACGACGCCGGCCAGCGGCAGGCTGAGCAGCGGCGGACCGAGACGAAGCCGCCGCTGGGCCCGTAGGCACGCGAGCGCGGCGGCAAACAAGGCGATGAGCAGGGCGGCATCGCCTGGATAGACGATCAGGTCGGTATAGCCGTGATAGACCGGGGGGAAAGGCCGCGCCAGAAGCACGAAGTGAAGCCGCCATGGAATCAAGACTACGGCCGCGCCCCAGGCGAGCCTGGCAAGGTGGTCCCAAAAAGGGACTGGAGAGACTGCTCCCGGTTCGATTGGCCGATCCTGACGTGCGGGTGTGGACGTTTGGCGAAGGTCCCGGCCGAGGCCGGCTGGCGGCGATGATGGCTCGTGCGAACAATGGGCGAGAGAGGTTTGCTGTGAGTCTCTCCCGGCCTGCCTTCCAGATCTACGGCAGGCGTTGGGGAGGAAAGGGCAGGCCTCTCAGGCCAGCGTGGGGCCGATTTTACCAGGATGCCGGTGACTGTTGGCTGGTTCCAGGCCGTTCATGCGGCGCGGGCCTCCACGCACCTTGTTCTTTGCCTGTACGCCGTCCGGCATGAAAATGGATCTCTACGTCAATGGCCGTTTCCTCCATCGACCCGTAACCGGCGTCGAGCGCTACGCTGGCGAGGTGTTCCGAGCGCTCGGCGATCGAGCACAGGCAATTGTACCGCCGGCAAGCGCCCGAGGCCTTCTAGGCCACCTCTGGGAGCAAGTCGTCCTGCCCCGTCGCCTCCCGGGCGACGGCCTGCTTTGGTCCCCCGCCAATTCCGGCCCGGTGGGTGTGAAGCACCAGGTCGTCACCGTCCACGACCTGGCGCCTCTCGACCACCCCGAATGGTATCGCCCGATGTTCTCCTGGTGGTATCGTTGGCTTCTTCCGCGACTGGTGCGGCGGGTGCGGGCCGTGATCGCGGTCTCCGAGTTTACGCGCCGCCGGTTGCTGGCGCTGGGTGTGCCGGAGGAGCGCCTCTTTGTGGCACAGCCCGGCGTTTCGCCCCGCTTCCATCCTGCGGCGGTGGAAGCACGCGCCGCGGCCCGCCGGCGATATGGCCTGCCGGATCGGTATGCCCTCACCGTGGGCACGCTCGAGCCGCGCAAGAACCTCGGGCGCCTGTGGCAGGCGTGGGAACGGATTTCCGGATCTTTTCCCGGGATCGGGCTGGTGTGCCTCGGGAGACGAAGCCCACCGTTTCGGGGGGTGGATCTCAGCGCGGCGCCCAGGGGCGTGCATTTCCTCGGACAGGTGACCGACGAGGATCTGCCGCTCCTCTACAGCGGAGCCGAAATCTACGTGCTGGCCTCGCTCTATGAGGGATTCGGGCTGACCGCGCTGGAAGCGATGGCTTGCGGTGTCCCTTGCCTGGCTTCAAGAGTCGGCGGCGTCCCCGAAGCGGTGGGAGAGGCGGCCATCCTCGTCGATCCGCTGGATACCGGCGCCATCGAGGCGGGACTGAGAGGCTTGCTCGAGGATAGATCTATTCGAGCGTCGTTGAGCGTAAGAGGGTTGGAGCGCGCTCGTGCGTTCCGCTGGGAAGACACGGCCGAGAAGCTGTGGGAGGTCTGTCAGAGGGTGGGAGCGTGAGCGTGGACGAGGGCCCCCGGCTGGCGGTCGTCCACGACTGGCTCACCTCGCGCGGAGGCGCCGAGCGAGCGCTCGAGGTGATCCTCGGCCTCTATCCCCGCGC
>DATEAV010000030.1:0-7232 GCA_035288185.1 Anaerolineales bacterium
GGGGCTTCTCGGCCTGGCCCTCCACCCGGACTACGCTTCAAACGGCATCCTCTTCGTCAACTACACCGACTTAGACGGCGACACCGTGATCTCGCGCTTCCAGGCGTCGGCCGATCCGGGCCGAGCCGACGCCTCCAGCGAGACCGTCCTGATCCAGTTCGACCAGCCGTACCCCAATCACAACGGCGGGGGGATGGTCTTTGGCCCGGATGGATATCTCTACATCGGGAGCGGTGACGGCGGCTCCGCCGGGGATCCCCACGGCAATGGTCAAAGGCTGGATACGTTCCTGGGAAAGATTCTTCGAATCGACGTCAACGGCGAGGAGCCCTATTCGATCCCACCCGACAATCCCTTCCCCTCTCGCCCGGAGATCTGGGCCTATGGGCTGCGCAATCCATGGCGCTTCGCATTTGACCCGTTGACGAGCGACCTCTACATCGCGGATGTGGGACAGAGAGATTGGGAGGAGGTGAACTTCCAGCCGGCCGGAGCTCCGGGAGGCGCCAACTACGGCTGGAACATCCTGGAGGGGACTCATCCCTATGCCGGCGGTGGGACGGATGCGCTCACGCCGCCCATCGCAGAATACTCGCACGATTTCGGATGCTCCATCACCGGCGGCGTGGTGGCCCGGGATCCAGGCCTTGCGGAGTTCACGGGGGTGTATCTCTACAGCGACTACTGCTCGGGGCTGGTCTGGGGGCTGGTGCGCGACACCTCGGGCGCCTGGCAGAATGCACTTCTCTTCGAGACTGGGCTGCGCATCAGCTCCTTTGGGCAAGGCCGCAGCGGCGAGATCTACCTGCTCGACCTTGGTGGAGCGGTCTACCGGCTCGAGCGCGCCGCAGAGCCCGCCCCCTGACGCGTGTCATCTCCCAGACCATCTCAAGGCGCGCCCGCAGCGGGGTGCTTTCGCACGGCTAAGGGCTCCCGGATCAACCCCCACATCCAACGCCTTCTCCGGTTTCGATCGGCGCGCCCTGGCTTCCCTTCCACGCCGCTCGACTTCGCTCGGCCTGCGCTCAGCCCTCGCTCCGCCCCGCGTACATGGTCCCAGCGCTTGTTGGGAGCGCCCCTATGGGGCAGGGGGCCGGGGGCAACGCCATGAGATGAGGCCGCCCTCCAAGCTCACCAGCGAGCTATCTGCCCGCGGCCCGGGGCAACGCCCTGAGCGAAGGTCGCCCTTCAAGCCCGCCAGCAAGCAATCTGCCTGCGGCCCGGGGCAACGCCATGATGATGAGGCCGCCCTTCAAGCTCGCCAGCGAGCTATCTGCCCGCGGCCGCAGTCGAAGGGTGCAATAACCATCGGGGTGCACCCCAGGCGGACGGGGCAACAGGTGATGTCTGAGCGCCGGCGCGGGCCTCAGCCCTGGTTTTTCCGATCCGTTCGTCGCCGGCGGGGGACGTAGCGCGGGGTGCGCCGGAGGTAGTCTCTGATCTCAGGCAGGCGGAGGCGCAGCTCCCAATCGCCGAGCTCGAGCAAACCATGGATGAGCAGGGCGGCGACGATCAGGCAGGCGTAGGCGGGCACGGTGTCGAAGATCAACGTGACCCCCAAGAGCGCTAGAAAGAGCGCCACGGCGACGGGGCGGCGGATGTGGCGATAGGGGGCACGACCCTCCAGCCTGGCCATTGTCCAGGAGCGGAGAAACCCCGTTCCCCGCACATAGGCGGACTGGATTCCCAGGGCAAGCCCCCCGAGAACGAAGATCCATCCCAGGGCGGCCAACACAGGGAAGCCCGCGTTCTGGCTCGGCCTGACAACCGTCCACGACCAGTAGAACGACCACCCGAACGCCAAGGCAGCGGCCACTTGCAGAAGGAACGAGAGGCCCAGGAGCCAGCGCCCGAAAGAGGCGGAGGCTCTTCGAACCAGGACCGCGCTCGCCCCAGCCAGAGCACCGGCCGCCAGGGTGAGAGAGAACGGGTAGAAGAGGAGAAAGAGACCCGGGTCGGGCATGCTTGGCGTGTATCCTCGAGCTCTCGGTGATCGCTGGTCAGTGATCGGTGAACAGTGATCGGTCAGTAGGGCTACCAGGCGCCCCGCAGCCGATCAACCTCCGCCTCTTCATCCGAATGGCCTCGGTTGGAGAGGGGGCTCGGGCGCCTACGAGCCGCTTGAGGCTCCGGGGATCATTCTCTTGCAGGAGGCCATAGGGCGCAAGCGCGCCCGCAGGTCGAGGCGCGGGAGCTAACGCAAGAAAGCCAGGATTGCAGCCCCCAGCAGTCCGACTCCAGCAAGCCCGGTGAGGGTTAGCCCCCCCGCCAGAATGAGTACGCCCAGTCTGCTCCGGGCATCGGAGGAGACCGAAGGCGGCCTGAAGGATCGGCCGCTTGAGTTGAGATAGAGCAAAGCAAGCAGCACGACAGCGAAGAGCGCCACCGGCGCCAGCGCCAGGACCAGACGGATAAATCCCTCGCCCGTGAGAGCTGCGAGCCAGCCTTCGAGCTGGTCGGGCGCGAAGTAGA
Source organism: Anaerolineales bacterium (assembly GCA_035288185.1). Classification (GTDB taxonomy): domain Bacteria; phylum Chloroflexota; class Anaerolineae; order Anaerolineales; family E44-bin32; genus DATEAV01. The sequence goes on from DATEAV010000030.1 coordinate 2,473, forward strand.
GGAGGGCGAGCCCGGCCAGGGAGGCGATCAGCATGGGCACGGTGGGAACCAGCACCATGCCGACAGAGAGCCGGGCAGCTTTCCAGGGCACCTCCGCCGGGCGGTCTGCCGTGCCTCTGGCGATAACGGCGACATAAAGCGCCGGCAACGCGAGCGCGGCCAGAACCACGGGCGCGAATCGCACACCGGAGAGGAGCAGGAAAGTGCCGGGCAGCGGGTCGATGATTTGATGGAACCGATCCGGCGAGACGAAGGAGAGCCCCAGGGCGGCGACGGAGATCACCAGAAGGGGCACGACAAGGGTGAGGACAGCCACGGCGATGGGGCGTGCCTTCCCATCCCGGGCGGGATGGGCGGGTGCGGCGCGGGCGGGCACGCCCGTGCCCGCGTCGCGGGCATAGAGGAAGGCGAGGACGACGATGGCAAAGAGCGTCGCCGGCGCGAAGGCCAGCACGATCCGAATGGCCTCCTCGCCCGGGAGGCGCGCGATCCATTGGCTGAAGCGCGCCGGCGAGGCGTAGTGCAGCGCGAGCGCAACGACCGAGGCCACCAAGAGCGGCACGGCCGGGATGAGGATCAGGGTGGCCGCGAGGCGTGTGGCAGCGGACGAGCCCGTGGAGCGCCCCGGCCCCCTGGGTGGTGTGGATGACGCCATGCGGCCTCTCGTCGCGCCGGCCTCAGGGCGCGAGACGGACCTCCACGCTGGCAATATGGTTGTCGCCCAGGAAGGCCACGCTCGGGTCGCTCACGGTGATCCGGCCGGGCTGCTCACGGGCCACCATGTAGGGGACGTCGATGCGGAAGGTGCCGGGGAGGCCAAAGTCCGGAGCGGCGACGATCAAGGGGAGGCTGGCGATGCTTATGCCCTCGTCGTTATAGACGGTGACGACCAACGTCTGCTCGAAGGAGGCAATTCCGATGCCTTCGACGTGGACAACGCCACCGCTGATCGTTGCGCCGCCTGCGGGAAGATGGATGTTGATATCTTCCGGATGCGGGCTGGTCGTGACCACGTTCACCGGCCCGGCCTCGGCCAGAGTGACCCCGACGGAGTTCAGGTGTGTGATCCCGCCGTCGCGCGGGCTCGCGGAGAAGACTTGGACGAAAGCGTTTCTCTCCCCGGCGATGGTGAAGGAGATGTCGGCCGCGAAGGGGCCACGGGTTCCGAGCTCGGAGTTGATGATGGTCGAAGTCTGCACCATGAGGGTGCCATCATCGAGCAGGACGCGGATGCCAAGATTCTGTTCGAAGGTGGAGTCAGCGAGACCGGCTATGTGAATGCTGCCCACGAGGCGCGAGCCGGGCCCGGGTTCGAGGATGATGATCGCCTCCTCGGGCAGCGCCGGAGGCGAGGGGAAGGGCGACGGCTCCGAGGTGGCCGGCGACGTTCCGGCTGGCGGGAGGGTCGCCGGCGGGGGCGTGGACGGAACGGCGGAAGGCGACCCCGGCCCAGGGAAGTTGCATCCCGCCAGGAGAAATACACTTGCCAGAACGGTGAGCGCACGCGCTTTCTGCACGGCAGTCTCCTTGCTCGGCGGGCAGTGTAATCGGCACCCGGTGATTTGACATTAGAACGTTTGTTCTATATAATGAGGGCAGCGATCAAAGCGTGAAGTATGGAGGGCCCCGTGTGGTTCCGCCGCAGGCCCTTTGCTCCCCGGCCGGCGCTCCGGCGCAGCCTCCCTTCCTCTCGTGAGGCGGCGGGAATGCCGTCCAGGTGGCAGGAGAGGGCCTGGCCTGAGGCGTCGCCCGGTGATGACGGGCGGCTCGTATTCGAGACCGATGTGGAGCTGGGGCAGGAGCTCCGCCAGGCGGCGCGCGCCCGGGGCCAGTTGCCCGAAGCTCTGGCCGCCGACCTGATCGCCCGAGGGCTCGAGCACGAGGCCCGGCGGTCGCGGGCCGAGGCCGTCCTGGGCGCCCTCACCCGGCGTGAGCTTCAGGTCGCCTCGTTAGCCGCAGACGGCCGCACCAACCGCCAGATCGCCGAAGCACTCGTCGTCTCCCCCGAGACGGTCAAGACGCACATTGCCCACGTGCTGCAGAAGCTCGGCGTCCGCAGCAAGGCGGATCTGCGCGTTTTCGTCCTCGATCTCGAGCTGCGGGAGCCCGAGTCGCTTCCAGGGAGCGAAGGGGAGATGCTGCCCGGGGGAAACGGCGGGCGGTGAGGCGGATACAAGTCCCAGAGCCTTTCCGGGCTCGGGCCCTGCACCCTACTGACCACCCAATCTTAGGGATAACCAAGGTACTGTTCTAGTAAGCAACAAAGGCCGCCGTCATCTGAGGGCACCTGCTTGACCCAACACAGGAACTGCCCTAACATAAGAGATGCTCAGGAGGAGGGCCAGTGGAGTTCAGGCCGCGGTTCGAGCCTCTCAAGGCAATCGAGGTGCTTCTTCACATAACCAAGAGTTGTCCCGACATGTATAACGCGCTCAAGGTGCTCTACTTTGCCGACAAGGATCACCTAGCCAAGTACGGGCGACTTATCTGCGGAGATCGTTACGTTGCGATGAGCCACGGGCCTGTTCCCAGCGGCGTCTATGACCTCATAAAGATCGCGAGGGGAGACTGGCCCATAGCCACAGATCACCCAGTGCGTGACGCGCTCAAAGTTGACGGTTACACCCTCGTCCCGATGCGTCCGCCAAAGCGTGAACTGTTATCAGACTCCGAAATCCAATGCCTGGATGCGTCGATTGAAGAGTACGGCAATCTGCCCTTCGGACGACTGAAGGCCATTAGCCACGCTGATCCCGCGTTTAAGGCCGCGGACGAGAATGACTTCATCCCCATGGAGGCTCTTGTGAAGAGCCTCCCCGATGGTGAGGCACTTTGGGACTATCTCGTCTCTGACTGACGTAGTGCCAAGCATCGGTGCCCCATTCCCGGAAACCGAAAGATATGACTACACCAGAAGGTCGCTAGTCGCGGGAATTGTCCTTTACCTTTCTTGCCCATTCATTGATCCTCCCAAAGAGAAATACGTGATCGCCGCGGCCATAGGCGATCCCCCTCTCCTCATCCTCGTCAACAGCCGGATCCATCCCTTCATTCAGAGCCGTCCGCTCCTCCTTGAGTGCCAGGTGTCTCTTGCTGTTTCCAAGTACCCGTTTCTCCGCCACGACTCATACGCCAACTGCCCCCGCGTCTTTGATGAAATGCCCGAGAAGGAAGTCCTCGAACAGCTAGCTACTGACCCTAAGCGCATCATTATGCGACTCGACCCCGAGTCCAGAAAACAGATACTCTCTGCTGTTGGCAAAGCGAGGACCGTCTCGCCCAGCCATGCTCGGCGCATTCTCGAAAGCCTCAGTGAATCAGACTGAATGACTGTCAGTTCACATCAATGCCGTCCGCCTGGTCCGTTCCCCTCGAACCCGACCCCACTCCCTGGCTCCTCGAGGCCGGCGAGCCCTGGGTGCGCTACCGCACCCTCACCGATTTCGTCGGGCTTGCCCAGGATGACGCCGAGGTCGTCAGAGCCCGGAACGCGATAACCAAAGATCCCAGGGTGCGCAGGCTGATCGAGGAAGCAACTGCCTGGCCGGGGTATCCGCTCGAGCGACATAACGATGCCCGGCATCCGATCCACGCGCTGACCATTCTCGCCGATTTCGGCCTGCAGGTTGGCGACCCTGGCATGGGCCGGGTCGTGAGGGAACTGTTCGCCCATCGCGGGGCTGAAGGGGCCTTCGAGACGCTCCTACGAGTGCCTGAAGCCTTCGGAGGGTCCGGCCGTGCGACCTGGGCGTGGATGCTCTGCGACGCGCCGTTGATCCTCTATTGCCTGGCGGCCTTCGGCCTGGCGGACCACCCCCATGTGCTCAAGGCCGCCGACCATCTCGCCTCGCTTGTCCAGGAGAACGGATGGCCGTGCGCGGCGTCCGCGGAGATGGGTCGCTTCCATGGGCCGGGCCGTCGAGGGGATCCTTGCCCTATGGCCAATCTTCTGGCGCTGAAGGCGCTCTCCTGGTTTCCCGGGCACCGGGAGTCGCCGGCGGTGAAGGCAGGGGCCGAGATGCTCCTGCGCCACTGGGATCACACCAGCGAACGCAGGTTTTTCCTGTTCGGCGCCGGATCGGGCTTCCGCAAGCTGAAGTACCCTTTCGTCTGGTTCGACCTGCTCCACGTCGCCGACGTCATCACCCGATTGCCGGCCACTCGCCAGGATGCGCGGGCGGGGAGCTTGGTTCAGGCCATCCTCGGCCGGCGCGACGCCCTCAGCCGGTTCACTCCCGAATCCGTCTGGCTCGCCTACCGCGAGTGGGAGTTTGGCTCGAAGCGCCAGCCATCCCCCTGGCTCACGTTCCTCGCCTTGCGTGTGCTGCGCCGCCTGCAAGACTGAGCCGATGTCGTTCATCAGGTACAATCCATCAGCCTTCTCGGCAAAGGAAGATCCCATGACTGCCAGTGACCGCTTGATCGAGGCCATCAAGGCGCGGGACCTAGCCGCAGTGCAGCGCGCGCTCGAAGAGAGCGGCGGCGTCCCAGCGGCCGGATCGGGCGGTGCCGAGCCGCCCCTCCTCACGGCCATCTACATCCAATCCAAAGAGATCATTAATTTCCTGCTCGCACGTGGAGCCGAGCCGGATCTCTTCGAGGCCGCCTCCCTCGGCGACGTCGCCCGCATCCGCTCGATCCTGGCGGAAGCGCCGGGGCGGCTCGGCGCCCATAGCTTCGACGGCTGGCCGGCCCTCCATCTCGCGGCTCACTACGGACGGCGCGAGGCGATGGAGGCCCTGCTCCTCGCCGGGGCAGAC
>DATEAV010000031.1:0-25225 GCA_035288185.1 Anaerolineales bacterium
TCGCCAACTCCTTGTGGGGCCAGCAGGGCTTTGGCTTCTTGCCCGAGTTCCTCGACCTGCTGGGGGAGAACTACGGCGCCGGGATGCGCCTGGTCGACTACGCTTCCGATCCGGAAGCCGCCCGGCAGGCGATCAACCAGTGGGTGAGCGATGAAACCCAGGAGAAGATCCAGGATCTCATCCCCAGCGGGGCGATCGACGAGATGACCCGCCTGGTGCTGGCCAACGCCATCTACTTCAAGGCCGCCTGGCTGCATCCCTTCGATGCCGATGTCACGGCCCCGGCGCCCTTCCATCGACTGGATGGCTCCACCGTCGACGTCCCGATGATGCACCAGGACGAAGGATACGGATACGCACTTCGGGACGGATACCGCGCCCTCGAGCTTCCCTACGAGAACGGGAACGTGTCGATGCTCATCATCTTGCCGGACGAGGGCCAGTTCCAAGCCGTCGAACAGGCGCTGGATCCGGCGATGATCGAGGACATCTTGGGCAATCTCACCTACGGTCCCGTCACGCTGAGCCTTCCCCGGTTCACCTACGACTCGGCTTTCAGCCTCAACGACGCCCTGCAGGCGCTCGGCATGACCGATGCCTTCAACCCCGATCGAGCCGATTTCTCCGGGATGGACGGAAACCGGGACCTCTTCATCGGAAGCGTGCTGCACAAGGCGTTTGTCTCCGTGGACGAGAATGGCACCGAGGCGGCCGCGGCGACCGCGGTGATCATGCAAATCACCTCCGCCCTCGCCGGCGAGCCGATCGCGTTCACGGTGGACCGGCCGTTCATCTACGTGATCCGCGACAGCCAGACGCAGAGCGTTCTCTTCGTCGGGCGAGTGATGGCTCCGGAGGGGTAGGGGCGGTCACCGTCGCCGACCACAGACGAAGGACCAAGGACCGCCGACCAAGGGCCACTGATTACCGATCACCGGCCACCGATCACGGACCATCGACGACCGACCATGGAATACCGACCGCGGTTCACTGTTCACCTCTAACCGCCCATGCCCCGCCCTTCCTCTAGCGCCCTCGCCATCCGGGTGTATAGTCCTCGACACGCGCTGGCCACGCCCTTCGGCCACGGACCGGCGATCGAGGAGGTTCGCATGCACAGTTACAGGATGCGTCTCATCCCTCTCATCCTGATGCTCCCGCTCCTCGCCTGCACCATCTTCGGGGGAACGCCATCGGAGATGCCCGCCCCGGCGCCCTCTGAGACGCCCGCGATTGAGCCCTCGCCGCCTCCGCCGCCCACCGATACGCTGCCGGCTCTCCCGCCAACGATCGAACTCCCGACCGCGGAGCCAGAGCCCGCCGGATGGCCTTGCTACAGCAACGAGTGGGCGTTCCCCTTCACGGTCTGCTACCCGCCGGACGCCACCCTCACGGAGACCCCGCCGGATCAGGCGCGGATCGGTCTCCCTGTCGCGCCAGGGACCAATCTCTTCGAGAAATGGCTCGATATTCTCGTGACCACGGGGGCGCCGGAGTGCAGCGATCCCCTGGGAGGCAGTGCGCCTACGGAGGTCGTCCCGATCCAGGGACCGTACAACGAGCTCGAGTTCCTGCGAGAGAGCGGCGCCGAGGGAGCCGCCGGGAGCGTCTATGAATGGGTCAGCTACTCGACTGCGTGGGGGGAGACCTGCGTCAGCCTGATGTTTGTCCTGCACTCGGGCGTTATGTTCGACCCCCCACTTCCCGAGTTTGACCCGATCGCCGAACGTGCCATCTTCGATGTGATCCTCAGCACCTTCTACTGGTGGGGATAGCCGGCTCCGCTCCCAACACAAAGGGGCTGCCTTCCCGGGCAGCCTCTCCCCGTCGCCGACCACAGATAACGGACCGCGAAACACGGACCACGGACCACCAGCGACCGACCACCGACCACCGATCGCGGTTCACCGAACACGGAACACCGATCGCAGAACCACGGACGACGGACCGCGGACCATAGATCACCGATCACCTTCGGCCTCACTTGGAACTCTAAGCGCCGCCCAAAGCACCACCAAGCCCACCGCCGCCACCGCAAACAAGACCCGAAAAAGCCCCGCCATCCCCACCTGGTCATAAAGATACCCGCCGCCGAGAGCCCCCACGATCGCCGCCAGGCCGTAGCACACGGTTGTGAACACCGCCTGCGCCGTCGTCCCCAGCCCCTCCGGTGCACGTTCGCTCATAAAGGTCACGCCGCCCACCAGGAACGCACCGAACGAAAGCCCATGCAGCAGCTGGGGCAGGAGCGCCCAGATCGGGTCGGTGATGATCGAAAAGAGCAACCAGCGGAAGGCATACACCGCGAAACCCGTCATTAGCAGGCCCCGCGTGCCTATCCGGCGCCGCAGCCAGGCCGCCCCCGCCATCACCGGGATCTCGCTTACGGACGACACCATCCACGAAAGCCCGATCATCCCTTCGCCGGCCCCCAGGCCATCCAGGTAGATGCTGAAGAACGCGGTCACCGCGCCGGTCGTCGTCGAAAGCAGGAAGATGGCGACCAGAAAGGAGAGCATGTCGGCGCGCAGGAGCAGACGCCTCAGCCCATGCCCGAGCGACGATCGGAGCACGCGGATGCGCGTCGGACCCAGTTGCGAGGCGACGAAGGTGAGCGCCATCACGCCGGCGAAGGCATAGAACATCACCCGCGTCCCGCGGTCCTGGATCAGCGCGCCGACCAGCCACGTGGAGATCGACCAGCCGATCGTGCCCCACACGCGCAGCGTCCCGTAGTCGCGCCCGCTCTCCTCGGCGGCCTCCAGCGCCGCGCTGTCGAGCAGCGGCACGATCGGGCTGTTGAATAAGGCGAACGCCGCCACAAGCGGCGCCAGCTCCGCATAGCCCTCGGCGCGCGCGATCAGCAGCACCGCCGCCGGGCTTCCGAGCAGCGCGATCCCGAGCACCAACCGGTGCCTCCTCAACGCATCGGCGGTCGCGCCCCACAAGAGCGCGGTCGCCGACGAGACGACGAGCGGGATCGCCGCCAGCGTCCCGATCTCCACACCGCTCAGCCCGAGCCGCTCGTAGTAAAGAGTGATGAACGGCAAGTACGCGCCGAGCGCCATGAAATAGCCGAAGTACATCAGGCGCGCGTGGCCCGGCCGCCTCCCCTCCGCCATCAACCTTCCTTGCGCCGAGTTCATCATTTGGACAGCGCCGTCACACCTTCTCCCCAGAACCCGCGCGTTTTCCAGCGCCTCCCACCGGAACGGTGATTATAGCCTCGCCGCTCGCGCCCTAGGGCGTTACCTACCTCTCGAAGTACGCGGCGGTGACACCGCTCGCGCACGCTCCGGCAGTGCGCCTGGCAACGTGGGGGTCGCGCCGTACACCTCTCCCTCCACTGCCCAGCCTGGCGGGAACAAACCGTGAAATCCGAGCGTCTTTATCGGAGAATTGCCAAATGGAGGATTCACCATGAGACGTCTCTACCCCATCTTTGCCGCCGCTGTCATCCTGGCCATGACGCTTACGGGCTGCGCCGCCCCGGCCACCGACCAGCCTGAGCCCACGCCCATCACGCCCGGCGGCGCCTCGCCCCAGGGCACGCTCGGTCTGGCCGAAGAGCTGCGCGGCGCGGGCGCGGCTGTCGAGCTAGGCGAAAAGACCCGCCAGGACTTCTTCGAGCCCGAGGGTCAGATGCTGCTGGTGGACGGCGAGCCCGTGCAGGTCTTCGAATGGCCCAGCGCGGCGCAGGCGGCCGAGGCCGCGGCCGCGATCTCTGCCGACGCTTCTTCCGTCGGAACCACGATGATCACCTGGGTCGATACGCCGCACTTCTACGCGGAGGGCAGCCTGATCGTCCTCTACGTCGGGAGCGACGCGGCTGTCGAGGCGCTCCTGGCCGACGCCCTCGGCGATCCGATCGCCGTCGGTGCCGCGCCTTGGTTGCCTTGAGCCCCAGGGCAGGTGTCGGCCGGCGCCTGCCCTGGCCTCAGGTGCCGGGGGAGGGGAGGTTACCCAAGGAGGCAAGGGGCGGCGGAGCCGCCCCTTGCCTCCTTGGACCTTCATCCCCCCTCTCCGCTTTCGCGCAACGCGCGCGAGAGTCGTAGCAAGCGGAGAGGGGGGCTAGGGGGGTGAGGTGGAGGGGCAGAAGGCGAGAAGGGCAACGCAACCGTGCAAGTGGTTGCGAGGGATGTATGCACATGTCCTCGCGCGATTCATTCACATCCTCCCGGGATGCCATACGAGAGTCAAGACCTGACAAGTGCAGCACGGCCTCACCTTTCCGGTCTATCCGTCATGGGCGCAGAGCGCAGCCTCACCAGCCCCGGCGCGCCTCCGCCAGGTTCTCCATCACCGGCGCGCGCACGGCCCGCCGAGCCGGCAGCCACGCGGCCGCCGCCGTCAAGAAAGGCGCGGCGAGCGCAGCGACTGCTCCCCGGAGCAGCGCGGGCTGGGCGGAGCTCAGCGCGGCCGGCCAGGCCGGGAAGTCCGGATAGCCGAAGGGCGCCCCGGCGCTCGTCACGACGTACACCACCACCAATCCCACACCGGCCAGCGTCCCGATCAGCGCTCCCAGGACGCCCATCAGCAGGCCCTCCGTAATCAAGATCCGGCTCACCTGGGCCCGGTCGGCGCCGGCGGCACGCAAGATCCCGAGCTCCCGCCGCCGTTCAGACGTCCCGATCGCCGCCGTATTCACCACGCCGAGGGCGGCGGAGAAGACGGCCAGAAGGAGCATCCCGTCCATCACCGTGCCCACCGACTTCATCCCCTCGCGCTGGATCTGCGTCAGGCGTGCCAGGTCCATCATCCACACCCCTTCGTGCCGGCCCGCCAGCGCCTCGAGCTCGGGGAATATCGCGGCCCGATCCGCAGGCGTGCGCGGGAACACGTTGATGCCCACCGGCGCCTGCAGCCCAAATGCATCGATGCCGGCATCACTGATGATCGAGGCGCCGACGAACGTCGGCCCGATCCCGGCGATCGTGCAGTCGAGAGAGCCGTGGGGCGTCGTCACCCGGATCGTGTCCTCCAGCCAGGCGTGATTTCTGGCCGCCACCGTCGGGGTGAGGAGGAGCGCGCAACCCCGGTCGGCGATTTCCAGCGCGCGATCCCAATTCCCATAGGTGAAGGAGAAGAGTAGAGGCCCGGATTCCCGTATCGAGCGGGGGTCGAGAACGTAGGAGAAATACCGGTCGCCGAGAAAGGAGAGCTCCGGCGCAAGAACGAAGAACGACTCCACGACGGCGGCACGCTCGCCCACAATGCTTGCCACCTCACCGGCAAGGCCCTCGGGAAGCGTGAAGTCGGTCAGGCCCGTGTAGCCCGCCAGACCAGCGTCGATGTTGATCGGGAAGAACCCCAGGCCCGGGTTTTCCTGCAGGACAACTTCGGAAGTTCGGTAGAAGAGCTCGTCAAACCAGTAGGCGAGGTAACCGGTGACGCCCACGATCATCCCCACGGCCACCGCCAGGGTGAGGACGGTAAACACGACCCGGCTTCGGGCGCGGCGCAAGTTGTCACAGGCCAGCCTGCCGGAGACGCCCAGGATCCGGGTGAGCGGGCGGCGAAGCGCCCTGGCCGCCAGGTCGATCGCCGACGGCAGAGCCAGCAACAGGCAGAGGAGCCAGAGGGCCCCAAGGGCCATGCTGAGAACGTTGGACCACGGAGGCAGGATCCAAAGCCCCGGTGGATCGACGGCGAGATAACCCCACATGCCGGCCGCCACAACCAGGCCGGCCAGAGCGAGCCGGTGCGCCGGTCGTTCGAAACCCCCCGTCTCCGTTGGCCGCAGCGCTGCGAGAGGCGAGATGGCCGTCGCTCGCCGAGCGGGGAACCACGCGGAGATAAGGGCCACGATCACCCCGAGGGCTCCGGCCCAGAGAAGGCGAGGGATCGAGACCGGCGGGCTCCCGAAACGGTTGAACAGCTCGCTCGTCTGCTGCACCAGGTTGATGAGAGCGCGGCTCAGCCCGATCCCGCCCAGAGCTCCCAGAGCGGCTCCTGCAGCCCCGATCAAGGCGGCCTCGGCGAGGATCATCTGGAGCACCTGTCGCCTCGCCATCCCCGCGGCTCTCAGGCGCCCCAGATCTTCCCGCCGCTGGGTGACGGCCATGGCGAACGCGTTGAACGTGAGAAGGCCGGCTCCGGCCATGACGACGAGGCCCACCACCGTGAGCCCGACATTCATCTGCTCGCTCATGAACGCCGTGATCGCTTCCGACTCGGCGGTTCGGGCGATCTCCTCCGTCACCGAGCGGCTGATCAGGTCGGCCGCCACGAGCGTGGCGACGCCGGCGCCCACCGCCAGCGCGGTGAGCGCGCTGCGCCTCCAGGACCGCCGCAGGTTTCGCAGGGCCAATCGCAGCGAAGGGGACACGCCTCAGTCCTTCAATCGCGCTTGCGCGTGGACGATCGCTTCCGGGGTCAGGCCGGGGCCGCGCACCTCGTCGATCACCCTCCCGTCGCGCAAGAAGACCACTCGGTCGGTGCGGGCGGCTGCGGCCGGGTCGTGCGTCACCATCAGGACGGTCTGCCCCTTTTCGAGGCAGGCCCGGCGAAGCAGGTCGAGCACTTGCTCGCCGGAGGCGCTGTCGAGATTGCCGGTGGGCTCGTCGGCCAGGACGACGTCGGGGCGGGTGATGAGCGCCCGGGCGAGCGCCACGCGCTGCTGCTCCCCGCCGGAGAGGCGGTCGGGAGTATGTCGCCTCCGCTCGGCCAGGCCCACCCAGCCGAGGGCCTCTGCGGCGCGCGCGGAAGTCTCCCGCGCCGGCCTGCCGTCCAGTAGGAGGGGAAGCGCCACGTTCTCCTCCGCCGTCATCGTCGGCAGCAGGTTGAAGAACTGGAAGACCACGCCGATCTTACGACGCCGCATCAAGGTCAGATCGCGCTCGCCCAGAGCGCTGAGTGACTGCTGGCGCAGCCGGACCTCGCCCGAGGAGGCCACCTCCAGCCCTCCGAGCAGGTGGAGCAGGGTGGATTTTCCCGAGCCGGAGGGGCCCATGATGGCGACGAACTCGCCCGGCCTCACCGTCAGGTTGAGCCCCCGCAGGGCTTCGACGACGACCTCGCCCATCGGGTAGTGCTTCTGCAGGTCTTTGGCCGCAATTATCGGTTCCATGAGCATGAGCCTCGCAGAGAGGGAAAGCCGGAGATGCGGGTGAAGTGTGACACAAGGCTAGCGAGGAACCAACAGTACGCTGGTGAGAAGGGAAATGGAGGCGAAGGTCCGGCCCCTTCGGCGCAGAGCGCCGCGCGGCCGAAGCGGGCCCGCTGACTGCTCGAGATATCAGGCAGGGCGCCGAGCCCCCCTCAACCTGCAAGCCCAAGCGCCCCTCGCGCTTGCTCGGCTTCTGGGCCCTCCGCTGGATCCGGAAGGAGGGCGTATGCCTCCCGAAGGGCCCGCTCGGCATGCGGTTCCCCCGGACGCATGCCAAGGAAGGTGAGCGCCGCACGCAGTTCGTAGGATGCTGCTCCCTGCGTGTGGGCAATCTCGATCGCACGGTGAATTGATTGATCGGCCTCACCACGCCTGCCCAGGCGCTCGAGAGCGATGGCCCGTAGCCGATGCAGCTCTGCCAGGTTGAGGCGCTCCCCGTTGGCTTCGGCAGTCCCCAGCGCCTCATCGACGATCTGCAAGCCTTGATCGTGCTCGCCCCACTGGAGAAGCGCCGCCGCGAGAAGCCCCGTGTAGTACGACCGCCCGAGTTGCGAACCCGTCCCCTGCCAGCCGTCCAGCCCCTCGTGGATCAAGGCGACTCCGTCTCGCTCTCCCCCTTGCGCCCGAAGAATCCCCACAAGGATCCTTGCGGTGGACTGCCAGAAAGGGAAGCCGTTCCCCGCCGACAAGCCCTCGGCGGCCTGCGCATGCTCGTGGGCGATTTCATTCTGGCCGCGTTCGCGTGCCAACAGCGCGGCGAAGACGAGGGCGAGCACCATGCTGAGGGGGTGGGCGATCTTCTCGGCGTGCTCCATAGCCAGGGCGCTTTCCTCGGCGGCACTGGCGCCTTGCCCCATCAGCCAGCAGATGAGGGAGAGGTAGCTGTGGCACGCCACGGCAGGGTCTTGGCCATAGCGCACGGCATGTCCGTAATCCAGCGGAAGATCATAGAGCGAGAGGCATCTCTCCAGGTGCTGCCGGGCCTTCTCGAGTTCGCCCATGTAGAAGAGTGTGGTCCCCGAGGCTTGATGCGCCTCGACCAGGAGCTCCCGATCCTGAGCGGCCTGCGCGATCTTCAGGAGCTGCCCGCCGAGGTCGTGGGCCGTGGCGTATTCTGCACGCGCCAGGTAGAAGGCTCGAAGGCCATAGAGGACGGGAAAGAGGGGTGGGCTTGCCCCGAGCTCTTGGCACAACTCTCGCCCTCTGCGGAAGGCTTGCTCCACCTCGGGGGCGGCGTATCCGAGGGTCGCACTCAGAGAGACGCCCAAAGAGGTCTGCACGGCGAGCTCGATCGTCTTTCGGTCGGGTCCTTCCGGGAGGTTGTCGAGCAGCTGCAGAGCCTCCTTCAGATGGGCCACAGCCTCCCGGTGAGCCGAGATCCGCTTGGCCCTTTCCGCCGCCTCCTGGAGATAGGCCACGGCCTTGCTGGCCATTCCGGCGTGTGAGAACTGGTGGGCGAGCTGGATTGCGATCTCGCCGGTGTGCTCTCCGTAGATCGCCTCCAGGGCATTCCCCACGTCTTCGTGCATGTAGGCCCGCTGGACGGTGTCCAGCCGGGCGTAGAGATGCCTCTGGAAGAGGATGTGCCGGAAGCGATAGATGGAGAGGCGGGTGTCCGCCAGGCGTCGGCTGCCGAGGGCAGAGACGAGCCTGTGGCGGCGGTCCAGGCTCTCGCTAAGGTGTCCCACGACCACCCGTGCATCCGAGCCCCACACACGAGAGATCACCTCTGCCGTAAACTCCTCTCCCTCCACGGAGGCCAGGTGCAGGATGTGCATCAGCGGCTCGTCGAGCCCTTTGAGCCTCTCCTCGATCACCCCCTCCACCCTGGCGGGCAGGTCCTCCCAGCTCAGGGACTCGCCGCGCACCCATCGGCCGCGCTCATCCATCACAAGATCACCTCGGGCCTCCATCGCGCGCAGCAGCTCGACGGTGAAGAGGGGATGGCCGCCGGTGTGACGGAGCAGCTCGATGCGGAATGTCTTGTCGAGCAGGTTCGGCTCGGTGTCGAGGTAGGCCTCGACAAACGTCTGCCCTTCGCCGTCGATCTCCAAATGCACCTGGACGTCGCCGTGAACCCGGCGCAGCTCGGTGAGGATCTCGGAGAGCAGGCGTTGCCCGGGACGACCTTCCGCATGATCGCCGAGCGGACGAGTGGCTCCGACGAGAAGGATCCGATGGTCTCGCGTCCTTCTCGAGAGATGGAAGAGCAGGCCCAGGGACTCCTCATCCGCCCACTGAAGATCATCCAGGATCAGGACCACCGGGCTCTCTTTTGCGAGGGCTTGAAGAACTCGTGTGAATTGCTCGAAGAGATCTTTCTGTCTGAAAGCTGCGTCCGTGGGGCGCAACGCGCTGCGCTCCACCAGGCGCTGTAAGGGCCCCAGCCACGTGTGCGACGCCTCCGTGTGCGCTCGAACGCGAGCGAGCAGCGATGGGCCGGCGAGGAAGCTCCCCACCAAGTCGGGGCCCTGGGTGAGAATCGCCTGCACGGTATGGGGCAGGAGCGCCCACAGTTTGCGAGCCTCCGCCCCCGAGATCACGCCTCCCACCCACTTCGCCTCCACGTCCCCAGTGAGAGTCCCCAGGATGTCACGAAAGGGGAGGTAGGGGTCGCCCGAACCGGTCAGCGCGTTTCCGCTGCCGGCGGCGACGACGAGATCTGGCTGCAAGCCTTGTGCTTGAAGCGCAAATCGCCGGAGGAGGGCCGTCTTGCCGATCCCCGGCTCCCCCGTGACGACCACCGAGAGACCCTCCCCTGCAAGGGCGCGCCGCAGGAAGCCCATCAACTCCCTGAGCTCGCGCTCCCTCCCGACGAAGATCGGCTCGGGGCGATCACCCTCGAGGCCCTCCAGACCTAGGAAGGCTGGGGGAGGGACTGGCTTTGAGATCTCCGGTGTCGGGTGGCTTGCCCCGCTCTCCTTGCCTGGCAGAAGCAGGGTTCCGTCGGTGATTTGTGAGAGAAGCTCTTCAGTCTCGCGGGAGGGTCGGACGCCAAGCTCGCGCTCGAGGGCGTCCGCGCAGCGGTGGAACGCCGCCGCAGCGGCAGAAGCGTCCCCCAGCCCGTAGGCCGCCGTCATCAGGGCGCGATAAGCCGGCTCGGGCACGGCCCCGGCCGCAATCCAGCGCTCGGCCCAGTCAGCCGCCTCGGGCCATCTTGCTTCCTGCAGCAGCCGGCCCAGCAGCATCTGGATCTTCCGGTCAAACGCTGCCTTCAGGCGCTCCCGCTCCAAGACCACCCAGTCTTCGTAGAAGCCGGGTAGCAACTCGCCCGCGTAGGCTGCCACGAGAGGGATCAGGCGGTCGGCGGGCCAGTCCTCGCTTGGCTCCAGGTCGAGCTCGGCAACGTCGAGGTGGTAGGGGGCATCGCGATTGAAGCCGATCGTGAAGTTGTCTGCGACGATGTAGGGCTGTCCCTTCCGCTCAGGGGCAGGGAGCGCGCCGCGGATCCGCCACAGAGCCTGGCGCAGGTTGTTGCGGGCGCTCTCCTCGGTCGAGGCTGGCCATAGGAGCCCAGCGAGCCGTTCTCGTCGGTGAAGGCTCCCCGGGTTGAGGATCAAGAAGGCAAGGAGCGACTGGGCAGGGCGGGACGGCAGGTCGAGGAGGCGGCCGGCGTGGCGGAGTTCGAACGCCCCCAGCAAACGGACCTCGAGCATGGTCTCCCTTCCGGCCGGCCCTCGAAGGCTTCGATCCCGGCGCGGCGCCCATTGCGCCCGGCTCTCCGCCCTGCCTCAGGCCGTGAGGATCTCTCGATCGCGGCCACGGGCAAGCACGCATGTCGGCCGACACCGCCCTGCTCACACAGTGTCCGCCCTCGGCGGCGTGAAGCAGGTCGTGCACGTAGTCACTGTCATGATGCTCCAAAGTCGTATCGTCCGCAAGCGCGCATGGCCATGCCGAGGGGGGCCTCGGGCGCCCGAAAGCCTCAGCCCTAACGCCCCCTCCGGCTCCGATCCTCCCTTGCGGTGGAATTCCTTAGGCGCAAGATCTGACAGGTGCGGCCCGGCCGCACCTGTCTGGTCCGAACACCTATCACCAGTCCGGGGTCCCCTCACCCCGACGAGCGAGGGTAGTCGGCCTGCGAGGCTTATGAGCGCACAACGGCCCGTGTCGTCGAGCCTGCCACGCCGGGCGGCTCGGCCGGGGCGGCAACGGCGCCCGGTACGCCGCGCCCCCAGACGGGCTCAGGCATGAGCCACTCGTCCGGCCAGCGGCGGATCAGGGCCTCCAACCGAACGAGGCATTGCTGGGCCCATGCCCGTGCCCTCTCCTGTCGTCCGAGCGTCGCCAGCGGAGGCGGGACGAATTCGCCAAAGCCCTCGTACAGGCCGTCTCCCAACCGGTGCGAGAGTCCCACCATGATCCTGGCGCCTGCGGAAAGAGCGATCCGGGCGAAACCATCGGAAAGCCGGGACGCCCGACCGAAGAACACCAGCTCGCCCGTTTCGCTGACGGGCACGTCGGCCGCGATCGCCACGATTCCCCCCTCGTGCAGCCGCTGCACAGCCTCTCGCAACGACGCGGCGGATGCCGGAGAGAGGTCCAGCCCGAGCTCGATGCGCAGACGGTTCATCTCCTTCGAGCTGCCGGAGGGGCTGGGCTTGGTCAGGGCGAGGACGTCCGGAAACCTCCGGCTGAGGGCGATCAAGAGGAAGTCGAAGCTGCACATGTGAGCGCCCACCAGAACCACACCCTCCCTTGTGGCAATCGCCTCGTCCAAGGCAGCCGTGATTGCGGGCTGCAGGCGGCAGCATTGTGCGATGGTACAGCCTCCGGGCCCCGCCGCACGTGCGAGATCTACATAGCTCCGGCAGGTGTGCTTCAGCAAGCGCCGCACGCCCCGATCGACCTCGGGACTCTCCTCCGGCAGGCCGAGGACGATTGCCAGATTCGAGCGCAGGGCATGGGTGAAAGCCAGAGCCTCCTGGGAGGCAACCCGGTCGAACAACAGCTCGCCCAGCCCGTATGCCGCCTGCCTCGGCAACCGGCGGGCGAGCCTGAAGGCCGTTCTCGATCCTATGCCAGTGGTCGCCGCTTGAACGAGGTTCATCACACGCCTCCGTTCCTTCGATAGAAACAGCTACTCAAGTGAGAAGACGATCGGTCGGTGGGGCTGGCCGCCCTCCAACACCTCCACTTCGAGCCGCGGCCAAACGCGCCGGGCCCGTTCCCCCAGCCCTTCCGCCTCGCCTCGCAGGACGCCTGCGCCGTAGTAGATGGTGAGCAACTCAGCCTCCCCCCCGCCCACGGCAGCCAGGAGGCTGAGCAAGGCCTCGCCCATTTGGTCGGCCGCCGACTTCAATGCTCCATCGATTATTCCAATCACCTGCCCTTCGACGACATCTACGCCGTCGATCCGCACCGAACGAGTGGCTCGGGCCAGCTCCCCCGTCCGCACGTGGCCCAGGGCCTCCGTCATCCGCGCGGCCACCTCCTCGACCCCTTCCTCGGGATCGAGGGCGATCAAGGCGGCGATCCCTTGTGGGACCGACTTAGCCGGCACGACGGCCACCTGCTTGTGGCTGAGCTGTGCAGCCTGCCGTGCCGCTTGGAGGACATTGGGATCGTTGGGGAGAAGGACAACCCGATCGGTCGGCACCTGGCTCACGGCTTCCAGAATGCTTTGGACGCTCGGATTCATGAGGGGCCCGCCCTCCACCACTTCCGCCGCTCCCAGACTGGTCACCAGACGGATGAACCCTTCACCCGAGACGACGACCACCGCCGCAGTCTGCCCGGGCTGCACCCGGGCCGGAGCAGCCGGCCGAGGCGCATCTCTCGTCTCAGCCTCCACCTGGTCCCGCAAGTTCTCGAGGGCGGCGCGGAGAACCGTGCCCACACCGCGCAGGACCTCGACGACCTCGTACTGCCGCCCCTCCGCGAGGTGGACATGCACCCGGCACACGCCATCCCCCTCGCCAATCTGCAGCGATGTCCCGATCGGATCGAGGAGACCCTGGAGATCGTGGGTGCAGGCGCCGTCTCGCAGGCGGATGTCCACCACGACCTCCCAATCCTGACCCTCTTCAAGCTCCGTTAGCAGGCCGAGAGGGATCCGTGGCGAGGTCGTCGCCTCCGGCTGGTCGTCCTCCAGCTTCTCTCCGTACGCCGAGCGCAGCATCCCTTCCAGGATGTAGAAGAGACCCGCGCCGCCGGAGTCCACGACGCCGGCCTGCTTGAGCACGGGGAGCAAGTCCGGCGTCCGCCGTACCGACTGCTCAGCGGCGCGCACCACCCTCTCGAGCAAGTCGACGACCGAGATCAGACCTTCGCCGACGGCCGCCCCGGCCTCGGCGGCGGCGTCGGTGGCTACGGTCAGGATGGTCCCCTCCACGGGCCGCAGTACGCCCTGGTAGGCCGTATCCCTCGCCAGCCGCAGCGCCCGAGCGAAATCTTCCGCGCGGATTTCCTGACAGCCCTCCAGTCCGAGCGCAAGCCCCCGCCAGAGCTGGGAGAGAATCACGCCGGAATTTCCGCGTGCGCCCATCAAGGCCCCCTGAGCCAGCGCGGCCGCTACACCCGCTGCGGATCCCGTCCCATCCGCTCGGGCCTTGTCGCACGCGGCTTGCATGGTAAGGACCATATTCGTGCCGGTGTCGCCGTCCGGCACGGGAAACACGTTGAGCGCATTCACGCGCTCGCGCTTGGCCCGAAGTCGGCCCTGCCCCCCAAGAGCGGCCCTGAGCAGGCTGGCTCCGTCGATAGCCTCACCCCAGACCGGGATCCCGCCCCGCAGCCGGGCAAGCGCCCGCTGGCGCAGCTCCGTCGCCTGCCATCTTGTGCCTCGATCTTCGTGAGTCTCCCTCGCTGCCATCTCGTGCCTCACTTTCCAATCAGTGGCCTCTCGCTTCCCCGCGCGGGCGCGCTAAGGAAGGCCCAGAGGCTGGGCCACCGCTGCTTGAGCAGAAGGTGGTCATCGGTCTTCCGATCGTGCATGGAGAGGTAGAGGGCGCAGATCGCGCCCGAGAAGAGTGCCAGGGTCCAGGAGGACTGGATCAACCCGAAGGCCAGAGGCCAGGTGAGAAACGCCGCCCGGGTTGCGGTGAAGTGATTGCCGGACACCCACCTGGCCGCGATCCAGATGACGCCAAACGCGGCGAGCGCCGGCCACGAGATGAGCGAAAGCGCCGCTGCGCCCGCCGTGTTGCCCCGCCCCCCGGCGCCTCCCAGCCAGATCGGCCAGCGCGTCCCGGCGACCACCGCCAGAGCCGCGACGCCGAGTTGGAGGTTGCTGCCCCCTAAGGCCCGGGCGAGTGCCACAGCGGCGACGCCCTTGCCGGCCTCGCCGGCGAAGACGATCAGCCCCGCCCAGCGGCCGACGCTGAGCGCCACGTTCATCACGCCTACGTTTCCGCTGCCCAGCCGCCGCAGGTCACGCCCAGTAGACGCCCAGGTCAGCGCCCAAGCCATGGGTACAGATCCGATCAGGTAGCCAAGCAGGGCAAGCAGGGCGAACATCTCAAACCTCCTGCGATCTCACTCTGCCTGCAGGGTAGCAGCCCACCGTTATGCCCCCGTCTGCCGCGCCGTTATTTCTTCGTTGTCTCCCTCCCCAACTCCGCGTGATGAAGCGAGATGCCCGCCGCCGAATGTCCTCTCTGCCCCCACCGGGCCATCGGGGGTCAGGGCGTTCGGAGTACGCAAGCGGGTGATTATTCGGTAAACTATGGTGATAATTGGAAGACATACTCTGTGGGTCAGGATTGGGACGTTTCCGTGACGGGGAATTGAGGAGACTGGTTGAATGAGCAGCGAAACTGCGACCCTGGGGGGTGGATGCTTCTGGTGTCTCGAGGCGGTTTACGATGAGCTCAAGGGGGTGACCGACGTCGTCTCAGGCTATTCCGGTGGGAATGTGCCCAACCCGACCTACGAGCAGGTGTGCGGGAAGCGCACCGGCCACGCCGAGGTGATCCAGGTTACGTTCGACCCGGACGTGATCTCCTTCCACGACGTGCTCAAGGTCTTCTTCGCTATTCACGACCCGACGACGAAGGACCGGCAGGGCAATGACGTCGGCCCGCAGTACCGCTCGGCGGTCTTCTATCACAGCCCGGAGCAGAAGGCCGCCGCCGAGGAAACCATTGTTGAGCTGGACCGGGAGGGACTGTGGCCGCGGCCGATCGTGACCGAGGTGATGCTCTTCGAGGCTTTCTACCCGGCCGAGGAATACCACCAAGAGTACTTCGCCCGGAACCCGTATCAGGGGTACTGCCAGGCGATCATCGCTCCCAAAGTGGCTAAGTTCCGCAAGCAGTTCGTCGAGGGCCTCAAGGCCGAGGCGGCGAGCTAGGCCCCTACCCTTCCGATGAAGCCATCCTGGTGTGCGGCGCCTGGGGGCTACGCCCTCCTCCTATCTCCCGCTAAGAAGATTCCCCAGGATGTCGCCACCGATCCCCGCCGCACCCTTCCGCTCATCGGTGCGGTGAAAGCGCGCCGCGGCGATCACCCGATCGGCCAGCCGGGAGAACGGCAGGCTCTGAAGAAAGACCTTGCCCGGGCCGGTCAGCCGGGCGAAGAAGAGGCCCTCGCCGCCGAAGAGCACGTTCTTGAAGCCGCCGACGAATTGAATATCGTAGTTCACCGTCGGGGCGAAGGCCACCAGGCAGCCAGTGTCCACCCGAAGGTTTTCCCCGGCCGTCAGTTCGCGCTCGATGATCGTCCCGCCCGCGTGGACGAAGGCCAGGCCCTCGCCCATTAGTCGCTGAAGGATAAATCCTTCGCCGCCGAAAATCCCGGCTCCGAGGCGTTTGGTGAAGGCGACCTCGATTTCCACCCCCGCCGCGGCGCACAGAAACGAGTCCTTCTGACAGAGGAAGGATCCCCCGAGCGCGCCCAGATCCAGCGCGATCACTTTCCCCGGATAAGGGGCGGCGAAAGCGGCGTGCCGCTTGGCCTGTGCGTTGTTGGTGAAGGCGGTGATGAAGAACGACTCGCCCGTCACCATGCGCGTCAGCCCCTTGAGCAGGCCGCCGCCGGTCGAGGTCTGCATCTCCACGCCGTCTTCGAGGTAGGTCATGGTGCCGACCTCGGCGCGCACCCCCTCGCCGGGGTCGAGCGCCACCTCCACGAGCTGCAGGTCGTCGCCGAAGATCTTGTAGTCGATCACGTCGGTCATCGCCAGGCCTCCTCTGTGAGGATTCGCAAACGAGGCGAAGGATAGCACGAAAGGGATTCCCCCACAGGGGGATTGCACCAGGCCGTTGCGGAACTCGAGGGGTGAGGGCGGCGCCCAGAGTGCGTCAACGGGCAGGCGAGCCTCCGGGACGCGCCAGCCCTGCGGAGGGAACGATCACCGGCGGCCTCGGCAACGGATCTCTCAGGCGCCGGGGGCGGGAGGGCCAGCGGCAGCGATTTCGTCGGAAACATCGCCCGCAAACTGGGCGAAATTCCCGCGGAACTGGGCGGCGAGAGAGCGGGCTCGTCCGTCGTAGGCCTCCGGATCTGGCCATGTGCCTCGAGGGTCGAGCAAGCTCTCAGGCACGCCCGGGCATGCCACCGGCACCTCAAGTCCAAAGTGGGGCTCGGTCCGAGTGGGGATCTTGTCCAGGTCACCGCGGAGAGCCGCGTGAACGATCGCCCGCGTGTGGGGCATGGGGATCCGCTCGCCCACGCCGAAGGGGCCGCCCGTCCAACCGGTGTTGATCAGCCACACCTGAGCCTGATGGAGGGCGAGCTTCTCCCCCAGGAGGCGGGCGTAGGTGATCGGGGGGAGGGGGAGGAACGGCGCGCTGAAGCAGGTCGAGAAAGTCGCCTGCGGCTCGGAACCAAGCCCGCGTTCGGTGCCGGCGAGTTTGGAGGTGTAACCGGACAGGAAGTGATACATCGCCTGCGGGGTGGTGAGGCGGGAGACGGGCGGGAAGACGCCCGAGGCGTCGGCGGTGAGGAAGAAGATCGCCGAGGGGTGGCCGGCCATTGCCTCGGGCACATGGTTCTCGACGAACCCGAGTGGGTAGGCCGCGCGAGTGTTCTCGGTGAGAGAGCCGTCGTTGAAATCGATTCGACGGGTGATCACGTCTGAGACGACGTTCTCGAGAATCGTTCCGAAGCGGCGAGTCGCCTCCCAGATGATGGGCTCGAGCTGCGGCTGCAGCCGAATGGTCTTGGCGTAGCATCCGCCCTCGAAATTGAACACCCCATCGTCGCCCCAGCCGTGTTCATCGTCCCCGATCAGCCGCCGATCCGGATCTGATGAGAGCGTCGTCTTCCCGGTGCCGGAGAGCCCGAAGAAGATGGCGACGTCGCCGCGGTCGCCTACATTCGCCGAACAATGCATCGAGAGAACCCCCTGCAGGGGAAGCAGGTAGTTCATCACCGTGAAGACGGCCTTCTTGATCTCGCCGGCATAGCTCGTGCCCCCGACGAGGATGAGCCGACGCTCGAAGTCGATGGCTATGAAGACCTCCGAGTTGGTGCCGTCCTCCTCGGGGATGGCATGGAATCGAGGCGCGTCGAGCAGCGTGAACAACGGGATCTGGGAGGGCAAGTCGTCGAGCCCATGTCTCAGGAAGAGGTTCCGGGCGAAGAGGCTATGCCAGGCGTACTCCGTGAGGATCCGGATCGGGAACCGATACGCCGGATTCGCCCCCACGACGACGTCTTGCACGAACACGTCCCTCCCCTGGAAATAGGATCGCATTCGCAGATGCAGCCGGTCAAACTGCCCCGGCGTCATCGGGCGGTTCACCTTGCCCCACCAGATCTTGGATCCGTTGCCATCGCTGCGAACGATGAACTTGTCGTTCGGCGAGCGGCCGGTATGGTGGCCAGTCCGCACGATCACCGGGCCCAGGTGGGCCAGCTGACCCTCCCGCCGCTGCACGACGGTCTCCACCAGCGCCGGGGAAGGCAGCGTCCAATAGATCGTGTTCAGGTTCGTCAGGCCGTGATGCTCCAGCCCGTGCTGGCTGGGAATCCCGATCACGTTGGCCATCGACCATCCCTCCGGTCCCGCAGCTCACCCCGCCCCAGGGTGAGGCGGAACGTTTCTGAGTTAACCCCAGTCCCTCGAAGAGGTTCCCCTTCGGGCCGAAATCGGCGTTCACCCCTCGCCGAGGAACACCAAGCGGGGAAAGCCGTGCGCCAAGGCGCGCCTTCCTGGGCTAGAATACCGGGGTCGCTTCGGCGTGCCCGTTGAGCCCAAGCGGGCTCTCCAAGGATATTGGAGGTACTCCCATGACCGATTCAACCACAACCCTGCTTCCGCACTGGGACCTCGCCGGGATCTACCCGGCCCTGGATAGCCCGGAGTTCGAGCAGGCGATCTCGGGCCTCTCGGCCAAGATCGACGCGCTGGACAAGTACCTCGGGGCCAAGAGGATCCGCCGGCACGGCGGAGACGCCGGTTCGGCCGGGGAGGGGAAGCTGGCGGAGAAGGTTGAGGGGTATCTCACGCGGATGAACGAGATCCTCCTCCTCTACAAGACGGTGGAAGCTTTCATCTTCGGCTTCGTCTCGACCGACTCGTTCAACACCCTCGCCAAGCGCAGGCTTTCCGAATTGGAGCTTCTCGGCGTTCGGGTGGAGACGCAGGAGATGCGTTTCAAAGGCTGGCTTGGGGAGGCGGTGGGCCCCGCCGGGCGCCTCGACGGCCCTCTCGGGCAAAGCTCGGTGGCCGGTGAGCACGCGTTCTACCTGCGCGAGACCGTGGAGCAGAGCCGATATCTGATGTCAGAGGCGGAGGAGGCGCTTGCCGCCGAGATGGTCGTCAGCGGAGGCGCCGCCTTCGGCAAGCTGCAGGGCACCATCACGTCGCAGGTGAGCGTGCCTTTCGAGGAAGACGGGGAGACCAAGGATCTGCCCGTGAGCGCCCTGCAGAACATCGTCCACTATCATCCGGACGAGGCCGTCCGGCGCCGGGCTTTCGAGGCGGAGATCAAGGCCTGGGAGAGCGTGCGTGAGCCGCTTGCCGCGTGCCTCAATGGCGTCAAGGGCGACGTCAACATCCTCGGTCGGCGCCGCGGGCGCGCGGACTCCCTGCATGCCGCCCTCGACCAGGCGCGCATCGACCGCCCGACGCTCGAGACGATGCTCGGCGTGATGCGCGAGTCATTCCCTATGTTCCGCAAGTACTTCCAGGCCAAAGCTCGGCGGCTGGGCAAGGAGCGGATGGCCTGGTGGGATCTCTTCGCGCCGGTCGGCGCCGCCGAGAGAAAATTCACCTACGAGGAGGCGCGCGAGTTCCTCCTCGCCCAGTTCGCCCACTTCAGCGACCGGCTTGCCCAGCTCGCCCGGCGCGCCTTCGACGGCCGATGGATCGACGCCGAGCCGCGCAAGGGAAAACGGGGCGGCGCCTTCTGCATGGAGGTCCCCGGGCTTGAAGAATCGCGCATCCTGGCCAACTTCGATGGGTCGCTCGATCAGCTCTTCACCCTGGCGCACGAGCTCGGCCACGCGTTCCACAACGAATGCCAGGTGGGGCTCAGCGTTCTGAACCGCAGAACCCCGATGACGCTGGCCGAGACGGCTTCGATCTTCAACGAGTCGCTCATGACCGAAGCCGCCCTCAAGGCAGCCGGCGGGCCGGCGCAGGAGCTCTCGATTCTGGAGAACTTTCTTCAGAGTGCCTCGCAAATCATCGTCGACATCTATTCCCGGTTCCTCTTCGAAAAGGAGGTCTTTGAACGTCGGGCAAAGGCCGAGCTCTCGGCTGACGACTTCTGCGAGATCATGACCCGCTCCCAACGCGAGACCTATGGCGACGGCCTGGACGAGAACCGCCTCCACGCCTACATGTGGGCCTGGAAGCCTCACTACTACAGCCCGGCGATCTCCTACTACAACTTCCCGTATGCCTTCGGCCTCCTGTTCGGCCTCGGGCTCTATGCCGAGTTCCAGCGCCGCGGCCCGGCGTTTATCGCCGACTATGAGTCGCTGCTGCGCAGCACCGGGATGGGCACAGCCTCTGAGCTGGCTGGCCGGTTTGGGATCGATCTGCGCCAGCCCGACTTCTGGCGCGGCAGCATGAAGGTCATCGAGGGGCGGCTGGACCGGTACCTCGAGATCTAAGGCTCCAACCCGTACGGACTGTGCATCGCATTAGGCTCCCGGAGCCTCGCAGGCTCCGGGAGCCTGCGCAGGTGCTGGGTGCCGTGCCCCTACGCGTGCATCAACGAGGCATCGCCCCTCGAGCCTGTGCCGATGACCCCAGCTCAGGGTCGCCGAGGCCCGGCCTCCCCCGATTCATTCACAGCGTCTTAGAAGTTGCGGAAGAATCAGAACGCATCCTACGACTCATTGACGCTCAACACAGCGGCCTTACCTTCCCCCACCCCCTGACCCCCTTTGCGTGCATCCCGGAGCGCCACTTGCACCTGATGCAAGTGCAGGTGAGCGAAGGGACCCCCGGCAGGATGGAATCGCGCTGACGACTCAGCGGGGCCGGGGGAGGGGAGGTTGATCTAAGGACGCGTCCTTAGGCCTCGTCCCCCCTCTCCGCTTTCGATCCGCTCGCAGGGAGAGGCGCGGCGAGCGGAGCCCCAAAGGGGTGCTGCGCGAAGGGGGGTAGGGGGGCCGTCTCGCCCCGGCGGGCCGCCGGGTCTCGCGGCCCGAACGGGGTGAGGCCGAAAGGAACAAGACATGAAGGGCACTGCATCAGCGCAATTGGATGCGAGCGATGCTTGTTCATGTCCTCGTCCGATTCACTCGCGGCCTCTCAGGCTGACAGAGGGGACCGCAATGACTCCCCCGAACGTCGGCACCGCATAACTCCCCAGCCACTAACCAGCGACCACCGATCACCGAGCACTGATCACCGCTCACTGATCACGGATCACCCTCTTGAGGCGCGAACCCGCGGGTGTGAGCCGGCGCGGGCGGCGCATGAGGCCGAGACTACGCTCGCGCCATCGTTCGACGACGGACGCCTCTCGGTGTCGACATGAGAATCCTGAGGCGAGGCGGGATCCGAGCTATCGGAGCGGGCCAATCCTTGAGGCTGAGATCGTTTTGCATTCCCGCTCACTCCAATCTATCCTATCCGCTCAGACGCCAGCCCCAGCTTCCCCCGCTCTCGAGGCGCGCAGGCCCTGGCGAGGAGGCCATCTCCCATGAAGCCCCTCCGTTGGCATGACCATATCTCGATCAACCTGTTCTGGCTGGGCCTGAACATCCGCAACACGGCCCTGGGCAGCGTCTTCATGCCGTATCTCGTCGACCTCACCGTGAGGCCGGAGATCCGCAACACGGCTCTGGGGGCCATGCGGACGGCCGGGCTGATCGTCGCCCTGCTCGTCCAGCCGGCCATGGGCCTCCTGAGCGATCGCAGCACCTCCCGCTTTGGCCTACGGCGGCCTTTCATCGTAATCGGCGTGGTGTTCGATCTTCTGTTCCTGGCTGCCGTCGGGATCTCACGATCCTATTGGGCGCTCTTCGGGGCCGTGCTCCTGCTGCAGGTCTCTTCCAACATCTCCCACGGTCCGCTGCAGGGCCTGATCCCTGATCTCGTCCCTGAAAGCCAACGAGGCCGGAGCTCCGGCGTGAAGGCGCTCTTCGAGCTGCTGCCGCTCGTCTTGATCGCTTTCACCGTCGCCAAGCTGGTGGCCGATCGGCAGACCGGGCTGGCGATCATCCTCACCGGGGCGGCGCTTCTGGTGACGATGCTCATCACGATCGTTGTGGTGAAGGAGCAGCCACTGCAGGAGAGACCGGCGGGATCGCTCTCCGGGCCGATGGCGCGTGTGCTCGGCGTGCTGGCCGGGATCCTAGCCGGCGGCGCGGCCGGCCTCGTCGCCGGGGGGATCGTGGGAGGTCTCTTCGCCCTCCCCGCGTGGGCGATTGCCGGAAGGGGCGCGGCGATCGCGCTGGGGTTCGGGGTGGGCGGGCTGGTCGCCATGGTTGTGGCCGTCGTGGTCGGCGTCTGGGGTGGGGCGCTGGCGACGCTCGGGCAAGATGCGCGGCGCAACGCGCCCTTCACGTGGTGGATCGTCAATCGCCTGCTCTTCCTTGCCGCAGCGACGTCGATCCAGGGTTTCGCCCCCTACTTCCTCATGTCGGCCTTCGGCCTCAGCCGCGAGGCGGCCATCGATCTGAACGCCAATCTGATGCTGGCCGTCGGCCTGCTCACTCTGCTCGCCGCCCTCCCCGGAGGCTGGCTGGCCGACCGGCTGGGAAGCCGGCGCCTCACGGGGATCGCCGGCCTGATCGCCACGGGCGGGACAGTCCTTCTCCTGATCACCGTCCTCGTGCCGAACCTCACCCTGATGTACCTGGCAGGTTCGGTCATCGGGATCGGTGCCGGCCTGTTCATGACCACCAACTGGGCCCTCGGCACAGAGCTGGCGCCTCGCGAGGAATCGGGTCGCTACCTGGGGATCTCCAACCTGGCCGGCGCCGGGGCAGGGATGATCGGCGCCGGGATCGGCGGCCCGGTGGCCGATCTGATCAGCGGCGTCCGGCCTGGGCTGGGTTACTTCGCCATCTTCGCCGCCTACGCCGTTCTCTTCTTGCTCAGCACGGTGAGCCTGTTGAAGGTGCCGGCCTTGAGGCGGACCACACTGGAGAGCAGCCCCGCGCCGCAATCGGCATAGCGATCGGCGGCATCTGCCGCGAGTCGGCTGACATGAACGGCCGCGCGTAGGCCTCCCGGTCAGTCGATCCTCAGGCTCGCAACGATCTGCTGCAATTCGGTCCGGCGCGCCTCGAACTCGCTTACGGTCGAGAGGAGCGTAGACCGCAGCACCCCCTGCGGGATTTCGAGGAATGCGTCGGCGGCACGTGCCCCCATGCTGGCGCTCTCCCACTCGCGCCACCACACCTCGTGACTGCCAAGCAGGATCCGTTCAGCCTGATGCGTCTCGTCGTAATCGGCGAGGACCGCCTCCCAGGCCCTGGCGTCCTCGCTCACCACTGCTTGCAGGTCCGCGGGAACGGGGAACAGCCGGAACGAGAAGGCGGCTTCTCCGCTGGGAGAAAGCAGGTCGAGGAGCAGGGCCGAGTTTTCGTCCGGGTTCACTCGCAGGCCGGGGGGCAGGAGCAGGGTCAGTCCATCGAGGTTGAGAGGTGTCTCCACCCAGGTTGGTGGAGGGGTGGGGATCTGGATTGAGGGGACGGGTGGCGCACGATGTGTGGGAGAGGGGGTGGCCTCCGAGAGCGCACGGGTTCCCACGAGGCGAGGAGCCAAGACGCCCATGACCAGCGCCCCTGCCAGCGTTCCCCCGACCCTGAGCCCCCACCGCCATCGGCCTGCGAGCGCGTGGGGGATGCCGACGGAGAGCCCGCTCAGGCAGGCGACTGCGGTGAGCGGCCATTGCAGGGATTCGAGATGCGGCCGAGCCCAGGCCGGGCCGAGAAAGCCCATCTGCAAGTCGAAGGCCGCCCGCAGAAAGGGGATCGGCATCAGCTGCGGTGAGAGCCAGCCGGTGACGAACCCGAGCGCCAGGGCGCCGCCGGCGATGACACCGTCGGCGGGACGCGTGAGGCGCGCCAGGATGCGGCCGAATATGGCAAGGATGACTGCCCATGTGAGGGGAGCGACGGCCAGCTGGGGCCCGATCTCAGCGCCGAGGCCGAGCGCCGGCAGGGCAGATAGCCAGCCAAGGCCGAAGAGGACGGCCAGCTTTCGCCCCTCGATCATCGCAAGCGATTTCCACGGCCGGATGATGTTGTAGATCAAGACGGGCAGGCCGAGGTATACGATCCCTTGGAACGAATACAGGGCAATTGCCTCGCGGACGAGGGGGGTGCCGGCGCTCACCAAGATCGTGATCGCGCCCAGGAGCCAAAGGAGCACCGCCACCCACCCGAGACGGCGCCCCTCGGAGGCCTTGGTCCACTCTGCGCCCCCTTTGGCGAGCTGCCAGGTGAGCCCGCCCACGAGCAGAAGCGCCGGCCATAGGTCGGCAAGCTGAGGATCCTGGGAGCCGTAGGAGGCCAGGGAGAAGGCCTTGTTGTAGTAGCCGAGCTGGATGATGAACGCGGCGGCCCAGATGCCATTCAGCCAGGAGAGCAGCCGCGGCGACGCACGCCGCAGGAGGGCGGCGACCAGGGCGGTGGCCACTGCGGCCAGGCTGACGATGACCTGCCCGCGAAGGCTGAAATACAGGCTGTCCGGCCAGCGATTCACCCATTCGATCACGCTGGCCGATCTTGGCGGCAAGTAGAGAGCGAACCCTCCGAGGATCGCGACCAGGGCCCAGACCGCAGGGACGGCCCAGGCAGCCCAGGCCTTACGCACCAGCCCGGCCCACTCCCTGGATGCAAACTCCCCGGCTTTGAGCGCTCCGTCCACCACCCCCGCGCCAAGCCATAACCAGAACAGGGAGATCGCGCCCATGAGACCGTCCAGCGCGAGAAGGGCGTTCTCTCCCAGGGCGGTAAGATCGGCGCGGCCCGCGAGCGCGTAGAAGGCGCCGATGATGCCAACCGATCCGAGTAGCACGGGAGCGCTTCGAACCTGTGTGGTACTTCTCTTGGAGAGCGCCAGTGGCGTGGCGAGTGCAACAAAGAGTGCCAGCGCGAGGGCGAGCCGGGCTGGCAGATTCCATTCGCCGGGGAATTGGGCGTTCAGGTCCAGGGGCGTGAAGAGGAGCCAGGCCGCTCCCAGGCAGAGTGCCATGAGCCAGGCAAAGCGCGAGCGGCCGGGCGATCGCCTTGCCATCCACCATCCAAGCCCCAGCATCCACCAGATCGGGAGGGTGAAAGCCAGCGACTTCATCATCCCCATCCCGATCAACATGCCATACCAGGTGAGGTAGGCGGCGAGAGCCGTGTACCCTGCAAGGGGACGTCGCGCTCCGGCCGTCAGGGCAAATGCCCAGCCCAGCGTGATCAGGGCAAGCCCCCCGAGGAGCGACGGCAGCGGAACTGGAGAGGAGGAGGGCGCAATCCGTGCCGCCGCGCCCGAGACGAGCCAGGCGGATGTGGCCGTTCCTCCCACCAGGACGAGCAGGCCCGACCGGCCCAAGGGGCCACCAGCCCAGAGGGCGCGCGCCAACTCGAACCCAAGCATCTCGTCGGCCCACTGGACCTTGCCCAGGAAACGGATGGGGATGCCGAGCAGGCGAGTGGCGAAGGATGCAGCTGCCCGGACGGGTGGCTGGCTCATGCGCGTGGCTCGCTGGAAGCAGGATGCACGCCTAGAGGGCCCGGCATTCTACACCCCTGCCAGCTCATCGGCTA
>DATEAV010000032.1:0-9612 GCA_035288185.1 Anaerolineales bacterium
TTCGAGCGTCATCAGCAGATCCATATGGCCGAGCGAGTCCCACTCGGCGACGTCGCCGAAGGAGAGCCCTTCATGCACCTGCTCGGGAGGCAGACGGAGCACCTCGGCCACGAGGCGCCGCACCTCCTCCCGGTAGCGATCCGCATCGCCAGCCAATCTACCCTCCACGCCTCAGATCCGCGTCCCACTTACCACGTCGTCACCGGGCACTCCGGCCCCGCGGGCAGCTCGTCCTTTCGGGGCTTCCAATCCCCGAACCCGGCCCGATCCGCCCCTTGCTCACGAGGGGGAAGAAGCCACATTCTACTTGAGGCAAGCCCCATCTCTGGCGAACCTCCATCGGGGCCGAGCCCCGGCTTATGTGCGGCCTGCACGCGCCTCCCCGGCACGCGTCGCGCGGTCCACATGCTCCCTGGCGAAGCTCATGCTCTCATGAGCCCCCAAGCAGCGTCCAACGCAGCGCCTCGCCGGCGGGGATGTCTTCGAGCGCTCTCGTACCCAAGACGGCTTCGATTTCGAATGGAAGAACGGCGCCGGGCGTCGCCGGGCGAAGGACGTCGATCATCCCGCGGTTGAGCGCCTCGTCCTTGTGGATTTCGCGCGCGGCCCGCAGGCAGCGCCGCTGGACGATCACGGTCTCCGATTCGTTTTCCGCCACGCGCTTCTCGGGCGACCCGAGCGCTCGTTCCAGCTCCCGCGTCCGATCCACCATGTCGCGCCAGGCATCGGGGGTGAGAGAAAACGGATGGTCGGGGCCAATGCGCGAGTTGTCGTCGGTGAAGTGCTTCTCGATCGCCCGCGCCCCCAGGGTCACCGCCCCCAGAACGGTGGCGTGCCCCCGAGTGTGATCCGAGAGGCCCAGGACGACGTCCGGGAACATCACGGCGTAGGTCTTCAGGACGTTGAGGTGGATATGCGCGAAGTTCTCCAGGCTGGCGGTGTAGTTGGTGTTGCACTGCATCAGGACGAGCTCGCCATTGACCTCAAGGATCGTCCGCACCGCCCTCTGGACGTCTCCGATGTCGGAGGCCCCAGTGGCCAGCAGGACCGGCTTTCCCTTGGAGGCAATGTGCCGCAGCATCTCCAGCCAGGTGATGTCGCCGGAACCGATCTTGTGGGCGGGCACATGCGGGTCGAGCATATCGACCGCCTCGAAATCGTAGGGCGACGAGAAGTAGTGGATTCCCTCCCCCTCGCACACCGCCCTCAGCTCGGGGGTCCACTCAAATGGAATCGAGGCGTCGGCGTACACCTGGAAGACCGACTTCTTCCACTTCGCCTGGTGCGACTTCTGATCGCCCAGGCTGCGAAAACCCAGGTCGCTCACGATCTTCGGGGCGCGGAAGTTCTGGAACTTGGCGGCGTCCGCCCCGGCCTCGGCCGCCAGATGGATCAGCATCTTGGCCCGCTCCAGCTCCCCGTCGTGGTTGGCCGAGATGTCGGCGACGAAGTAGGTGGGATGTTGGGCGCCGATCCATCGGTCGCCGATGCGGATCTCTTTCATCTCTCAGATCCTCCGCGCCTCGATCTTCGGGACGCCAGCCATCTGTCTCAGGTCGGCGGGCCGGCCTTCTTCCCTGAGGGCCTTGAATCGGGCAAGGCCTTCCCGAGCGGGTAGCAGCCGGATTCCCAGCTCGCGCTCGATCCTCTGCCCCCGTAAGCACAGACGCCGGCCTCGGGGGGCTCGCAGCTCGCTCGTCTCCACCCCCACCGGCTCGATCAGCTCCGCTTCCAGGCCAAAGGTCCTGGCGATCGTGACCCCGAACTGATACTTGCTCACGCAATCCCCGCCCGCCACGTGGTAGAGGCCCTGCAAGCCGGCCTCAAGCATGCGGAAGAGGAACTCGCTGAGGTCGTTCACCAGGATTGGGCTGACGAAGATGTCGGTGAATCCCCGGCAGCCCCTTCCGGCCTCAAGATGGCCCACGAACCACTCGGCCAGGCTCCTCTTCCCTTGAGACGTCCAGCCGAAGATGTTGGTCCGAACGATCAGGGCATCGGGGTCCGCCGCCCGCACGGCGCGCTCGCCCTCGAGCTTACTCTGGCCGTAGACGTTGATCGGATTCGGCTGATCGCCCTCCACATAGCCGCCCCGCTCACCGTCGAAGACCGCGTCCGTCGAAATATGCGCAAGCCTCGCGCCGACGGAACGAGCGGCCATGGCCACCTGCCCGGCCATGTCCCGATTGAGCCGGAAGGCCATCGGCGGATCTGCCTCACACGCGTCCACGTCGGTCGCCGCGGCGCAGTGGATCACCCAGTCCGGCCGGACCAGGCCCAGGAGCTCACTCGCCGCTCCGGCCTGGGCGAGATCCGCCTGTAAGGACTCCACGCCCGGCCACTCGACACGCTGCTGGTGGCTGACGGGAGTCACCTCATAGCGGCCCACCGCATCGAGAACCAGATTGGCGCCCAGCAGGCCGCTCGCGCCGGTGATCAGGATTCGCCTCATTCCGGCCTCTACCCGGCGGCCTCCACCTCATAGGGCTTCGCCATCTCCTGGATCTGCTCCACCGTCAACCATTGCGGGTTGGTGTCGCTCGCGTAGCGAAACCCTTCCGCAAGCGGCCGCCCGGTCTTCTCCCACTCGTGCCCAAACCAGAGCTTATCGGGCGGCTCGACCACAAATAGATCGTCCAGCTCCAGCGTATGCCGCGCCTCGTCCTCGGACACCAGCACTTCGTGCATCTTCTCTCCGGGCCGGATCCCGATGCGCTCGATCCGCGAATCGGGCGCAATCGCCCGGGCCAGATCGACCACCCGCATGCTGGGGATCTTCGGGACGAACACCTCCCCGCCGAGCATCCGCTCGACACAGCCGATGGTAAACCGCACCCCCTGATCGATGGTCAGCCAGAAGCGTGTCATGCGCTCATCGGTGATCGTGATGGTGCCGCCGGCCCGCTGGCGGAGGAATACCGGGACGACGCTGCCCCGGCTGCCCACGACGTTGCCATAGCGCACGCAAGAGAAGCGCGTGCCGGAGCCGCCGGCGTAGGCATTGGATTGAACGAAGAGCTTCTCGGCGGCCAGCTTGGTGGCGCCATACAGGTTGATCGGGTTGACCGCCTTATCGGTGCTCAGAGCCATCACCCGTTCGACGCCGGCATCGAGGGCGGCCTCGATGACGTTGCGCCCGCCCATGATGTTGGTCAGGATCGCCTCGATCGGGTTGTATTCGCACGCCGGCACCTGCTTGAGAGCGGCCGCATGGACGACGATGTGCACGCCGTGCATCGCCCGCCGCAACCGCAGAAGATCCCGCACGTCCCCGAGGAAATAGCGCAGGCTTGGGTGGTCGAAGCCCCTTTCCCTCATCTCGTGCTGCTTGAGCTCGTCCCGGCTGAAGACAATGAGCTTGGCCGGATGGTAGTCCTGGAGCATGATCTCTACGAACTTCCGGCCGAAGGAGCCCGTCCCGCCGGTGACCAGGATGACTTTCTCACGCCAGTTCATTCAGACCGCCCTTCCCTCGGCGGCGCCCCGGCCGCCGGGCTTGCAGAACAGGATCGCCGGATACTGGCCGATGCGGCCCAGCAGGCGCGGCATCCGTTCCTCCAGCGCGAAAATCGCCCGCAGGAACAGCTCGCCCCCGAATCGGCGATGGACAAACGCACGCAAGAACGCCGTGCTCACGCTCCGCCAGACGCGGATCTCGAGCCCAGGGAGATCCCTTAGCTCGCGCCTCACCCAACGATAGTCGTGCTTAAACGTGAACGTGGCCGCGGGCTCTCTCGCCGCGGGCGCTCGCGCGCCGATCGCTTGCGCCTCGTCCCGCCGACGCGCCTGCCGGTAGAGGCGCTGCATCCAGAAGGCAAGAGCAATCGGGCCTGCCATGGCCCGCATCAGCGCCGAGCGCTCTCCCCAGCTCGTTACCACCACAGCCTTCCCCCCCGGCAAGAGCACTCTCAGGAACTCGAGGAAAGCCCTCCGATGCTCGCCAGCCGGAAGGTGATGAACCGTGTGCAGCGAAACTAGCCCATCGAAGGTCGCGTCCCGAAACGGGAGGGCGGCGATGTCGCCGGCGACGAACAGCCCGTGGTCCCCGATCCGCTCCCTGGCCTCAAGGAGCGCCGCCCGGGAGAGATCGAGACACACCCGCCGCGCGAACCCGCGTGAATAGCCCAGGTATTCCGGATACTGGATCGGCCCGGAGCCCGCATCCAACAGAAAGCGGCCGCTCAGGGGCAGGTATTTGCCCACGCGCACGTGACAGCGATGGATGTATTCGCGTGATACGGGCCTCAGGTCTTCGTAGCGCGCGTTTTGATACAGGCCCTCGCCCACCTGCCTCCAGCCGACCGAGTCGTAAAACGCACGAACCTGGGCCTTCACATCGGTTTCGGCGTTCATTGCCCGGCCTTGTGCAGCGCCCGTTGGCGCCAGTCGATCGGCAGCCCGACGAGCGCCCGGAAAGTGGGCTCGAGGGTCGAGCGCCGCATCGGATCGAGCACCCACTCGAGGGGATAGCGAGCGATGTCCTCCCAGAAATGCTCCGAGTGCCAGGGGAATGGGAAGGGATATTCGAAGAAGAAACGGTGGGCGTAGCGCCACGCCAGGTCCACCAGCTGCGGCTCGAGCCTCTGGCCGAGAGGCCTGCCGAGCAAGCCGTCGATCGTCGCCAGATACTCGTCGGCCGTGGCTGGATCGTGCGTGAAGCCTCGGCGGCGGTAGTGCGTCTTCCCGGCAACAGCCACCGGCACGCCGTTCATGACCATCTCAATGCCGGTGGTCGTCGTGTACACGAGCCCGAGGTGCGCCAGCTCGATCAGATCATACGTGTTCACCGGTGAATCATGCGTCACGACGATCACATGGCCGGGCAGCTGCGGCAGAGCGGCATGAACGATGCCCTCCGATGGGTCCGCCGTGCCGAACGACTCGCCCGGATGGACTCGCACGACGAGCTGAGCCTGGGGGCGGTCGGCGAAATGCCGCACGGTCATCGCCAGCCAGCCGGCCATCCCGTCGCTGAAGATCTCACGCCCCAGCGAAAGGCTGTCGCCCACCACGTTGGTGCAGAGCAAGACGACGGGCCTCCCGGCGTCGAGCCCAAGCTGTGCCCTGGCCTTCTGCGCACCCTGGCTCTCTCCCATCTGCCAAAGCCGATTGAAGCCTGCCCACGCCGTCCCACCACGGCGGGCCCGGTAGAGGGCCTGGATTGCAGCCTGCTCCTCGTCGCTGAGAGGATCGTCCTTGCGAGCGTTCCACAGGTCGGTCGTATCGAGCAGCATCACCTCGGCGTCGTGGGCCAGCCACATCCGGTCTCGCTGTTCACCGAACTCGAAGGTGACGGCTTTCGCGCCGGCGTGCCGCGCCGCACGGTAGATGGCGCCAAATTCCAGGACGCTGCCGTTGGGGATGAGGATGGCGTCGTAACGGCGGTGGTGAAGGAGACGCCAGGCGGCGCTCGCCGCGGACCGGTTGCGCGCCAGCCGCAGATCATAGAGTGCGCGATCCTGGGTGCCCGGCCGGAGGTCAAGGCGTTCGCGAAGGAGCGTGTACTGTACGTCGATCCGGGTGAGGTCCTCGAGGTCCCGCTCCAGAGTCGCTGGAAGCGCGGCAGGTCTCCCTTGGCTGAGATTCCGGACGGTGAGCAGCGGGGTGAGATCCTTCAGGATGCGGCGCAGGTAGATCTGTTGACGGCGGACGTCGAACGGCAGGGCGGGCTGGTTCCAGCGGCGGTAGGGCAGCGTCCCGAGCTCCACCTCGTGGCCCAGGCCCGCAAGCATGGCGCCCAGGCCGCACGCATACTCCAGCCACCATTGGAGATATCCGATCAGCAGCACGCGCCGCGGCTCCTGGCCATCCAGCGAGCGGCGTGCGCGCTCCGCGGCTGCCACCCAGGCCGGGATCGCCGCCTCCAAACGCTCGAGGGAATAGCCCCCGATCGGCGTGGCGTGGCCGGGCTTGAGCCACTGCGATGCCTCCGCCGCGAGCGGCAATGCGCCGAGGAGCCTCTTGAGCGCAGCGCGAGCGGCGCCATCGTTCACCGGGGCGCCTCCGTGATCGTCCACTCCAGGGCCGGCCGGAGCGGCCCGACGCGTGGCTCGGGCCATTGGCTGCCGGGGGCCCCGGTGCCGTCGACGGTGAATGTGAGGGCGTGCTCCTCCGTGAAATACGAGCGGATCCGATAGGAGCTGGCGTTCACGCCGAGCACGAATCGCCCTTCGTTCAGCAGGTTCGCCGGGATCTGGCAGCAACTCAGGTAGCGGCCGGCGCGGCGGACGGTGTGCCGTTCGAACGCCTTTCGATCGTCGGTGTCGAAGGAGGCGAAAAGCGGCTCCCCCTGGCTGGTCATCAAGTAGAGGCCCACGCGCAAGCCTGTGACATCAGCCTCCAGCGCGTATTCAAACTCCACCGCGCACGGCGCGGCCGAGGCCACCTGGGCGCTCACGCGTCCCTGGGAATCGCGCACTCGAAGAGCCAGCGGCCGGAACGGCGCCGCGGCGCCCACTCGGGGATCGCCATCCCAGGAACGCTCGCCCTCCTGGGCCATGCCGGAGGTCATGTACTGATCCACCGCTTCGGCGCTGGGCGCCCGCAACGCCAGCCGGCCTTGCTCGAGCACCAGGCACTCCTCCGTCAGCCGGAGGATGGCCGACATATTGTGGCTGACAAAAAGCACCGTCCGGCCGGCCTGTGCCACATCGCTCATCTTGCCCAGACACTTGCGCTGAAACTCGGCGTCGCCCACCGCAAGCACTTCATCCACCAGAAGGATCTCGGGCTCCAGGTGGGCGGCGACGGCGAAGGCCAGCCGCAGATACATCCCGCTCGAATAGCGCTTGACCGGCGTATCGATGAATTTCTCGACTTCCGAGAAGGAGACGATTTCATTGAACTTGCGATCGATCTCAACTCGCTTCATGCCGAGGATCGCGCCGTTGAGGTAGATATTCTCGCGACCGGTCAGCTCGGGATGAAACCCGGTCCCGACCTCCAGCAGCGAGCCCACCCGGCCATAGATATCCGCCTGCCCCTCGGTCGGCTCGGTGATGCGCGAGAGGAGCTTGAGCAACGTGCTCTTGCCGGCGCCGTTGCGCCCGATCACGCCCAACACCTGCCCGCGGCGGACGTCGAAGGTCACCTCGCGCAGGGCCCAGATGGTCTCGGACGACAGACGGCCGACCGCGGACGATGGACGGCGAAGGATGGACGACGGACGGCGGACCAAGGACGACAGGCGCCGAAGGGTTCCTGCGCCGGTTTCGACCAGAGAATCCCGCAGCGTCCGGTAGCCGGCCCGAGTTCGGCCGATCCGATAGCGCTTCCCCAGATTCTCCGCGCGAATCGCTAGCTCACCGGGCATCTGTGCCAGGCCTCACGACTGAACATCCTTGGTTCGTCGGCGCTTCGAATGGGCAGCCATCATGCCCGCCGGCACGCTCTCTCCTTGGGATCCCTTGCGCTTGATCGCCTTCCTCATCGCCTGAATCTTCCTGGCCAGCAGTTCGCTATGGTCGTATGCCTTTCCCAGAAGCTCCGCCTCACCAGCATACCCACGTCTGGCGATGATCTTCCCGCAGGCCACCGTCTCCAGCAGCGAGCGCAGGGCCATCCCCAGGAAGCGCACCTGCTCGGCGTCCGTCTGGCCCGTGGAGCCTTCCGCGATGTTGAGGGCCACCGACGTTGCCGCCCGCCGAAGCTGTGAACCCAGATTCGCCCGCTCGATTTCCGGGAGAACGTCCGCTATCTCATAGGACAGGTCTACGTACTCCAGAGCCAACTGCCAGATCTCCAGTTTCTCGAACTTGTACATCTCCCATCCCCCTTCCCTTCAGGGTCATCGGCCAGCAAATGCGCCCGCGCTCGATCGTCCGTCGTCTATCGTCCGTCGTCCATCGCCCATCGTCCGTCGTCCATGGTCCGCGCTCCATCGCCCATCGTCCGTCGTCTATCGTCCGTCGTCCATCGCCCATCGTCCGCCGTCCATCGTCCGTCCCTTCAGACCACATCGGCGAAGCTCCGCTCGGTCTGGCGGAAGAAGATAAGCCCGCTGACGAGCAGCGCCAGGGCGACGATCACCGACACCAACAACAATTCGGACGGCGGCGTGCCAACACCCATCAACGCCCAGCGGAACCCCTGCACGACCCCGGCCATCGGGTTGAGACCGTAAATGATCCGCCAGGGGCCTTCCGGGATGAGCGTCGTCGAGTAGACCACCGGGGAGGCATACATCCAGACCTGGACCAAGAAGGGCGTCACGTAGCCGATGTCGCGATAGGTGACGTGGAGCGCCGAGAGCCAAAGCCCGACCCCCAGTGCCGTGATCAGCGCCAGGAGCAGGAAGAGCGGCAGCGTCCAGATCGCCCAGGTCGTGCGCACGCCAAAGTAGGCCATCATCGCCACCAGGACCAGGGACGAGAGCGCCGTATCGACCACCCCGGCCACAACCGAGGCCAGCGGGATCGCCAGGCGCGGGAAGTAGACCTTGGTGACCAGCTGCCCGCTGGCCACCAGACTGGTCCCGGCCTTGGTGACGCCATCCTGGAAGAGCACCCAGGGGATCAGGCCGGCGAAGTAGAACAGCGGAGGCGGCACCTCGTCGGTGGGGATGCCGGCCAACTCGCCGAAGATCACCGCGAAGATGACCATTGTCAGGAACGGTTTGAGGATGGCCCAGGCGGCGCCCAGCACGGTTTGCTTGTAGCGCACCTTGATATCGCGCCAGATCAGGAAGTAGATCAGCTCCCGGTAGCGCCAGAGCTCGCCCAGATTCAGCCCCACCCATCCTCGGGAAGGCCGAATCACGGTCTGTATTGGCGCTGCGACCGTGGGCTGGGCCAGTGTCATGGTTATGCCTGTCGCTCCTCAAGTCCTCTCACCGCAGAGAACGCGGAGAGCGTTCTTCTGTCTTCTGACTCAGCGTTCTCCGCGAACTCCGCGGTGAATCTCACGCGTTCCGTCTCCGGCGCTCCACCAGCTCCCTCACCGCAGAGAACGCTGAGATCGCAGAGAGGCGTCTTTATCTACTTGCTCTGCGCACTCCGCGTGCTCCGCGGTGAACCTCATTTCGTCCTTGCGCCTAATCGCTCGCGGTACCACTCAATGGTGCGCCGCAGCCCCTCCTCGAAGGGCATCTGAGCGCGGAAGCCGAAGAGCGCCTCGGCCCGAGAGATGTCGAGGGCGCGTCGAGGCTGGCCGTTGGGCTTGCTCGCATCCCAGACGATCTTGCCGGGGAATTCGGTCAGGCGGGCAATGGTCTCCGCCAGGTCTTTGATCCGGATTTCGCGCCCCGAGCCCAGGTTCACCGGCTCGCTCCCGTCGTAGCGCTCGGCAGCCAGAAGAATTCCCTCGGCGGCGTCCTCGACATATAAGAACTCGCGCGTCGGCGATCCATCGCCCCACACGGCCACTTCCGGCTCTCCCCGGTCCCGCGCCTCGACGCACTTGCGGATCAGCGCTGGGATCACGTGGGACGATTCGAGATCGAAGTTGTCGCCGGGGCCGAAGAGGTTCACCGGGATCAGGAAGATCGTGTTGAAGCCGTATTGCTGGCGGTAGGCTTGGGCCTGCACGAGCAGCATCTTCTTGGCCAGGCCGTAAGGCGCGTTGGTCTCCTCCGGGTAGCCGTTCCATAAGTCGTCTTCGCGGAACGGCACCGGC
>DATEAV010000033.1:0-2259 GCA_035288185.1 Anaerolineales bacterium
ACAGCGATCAGGAGGCCGATGACCAGCGTCCCCGCGCCCACCTGCTGGGCGTAGGTGGGGAGATTCACCGCGACGGCATGGGCCCCGAAGGACGTCACGAACCCCACAAGGCCGAGAATGACGAGGTGGAAGCCCGGCATCGGCGCCCTCCCGGCGCAATGCGAAGGCAGACTCTACTAGCCCACCACGTGCCTGTCAAAGCGAATGGGTATTCAGCTCTGCGCCTCTCGATCGCGAATTCAGACTCCACTTCAATGACCACGCTCAGATGCTGATGGTCCCGCCGCCCGGCAAACCAGGGCCTTCGGTGCCGCTGGTCATCTTCCCTAACGGTTATCACATGATCGAGCCGCGCCCGCGGGAGTTCGTGATGACCATCGTCGAGCACGGCCTGATGTAACAGTGCTCAACCTACCGAGCACTGACAACGGACCGCCGACCACGGACCATCGACCGATCACCGATCACTGATCACTGGTCACCGATACCGTCCTGGGACGGGTCCCGCGCGCCTGAAGTGGTGTATCATCAGCGTCCCATGCTTTTCGACGCCAGCCTGCCTCCCGCATCTCTCGCCCAGGTTCCCCAGATTGCCGACGCGGCCGAGCGCATCGGGTTTGACGCACTCTGGGCGGCCGAGACTCAGCACGACCCCTTCCTCCCGCTCGCCCTGGCCGCCGAGCATACGGAGCGGCTTCACCTCGG
Organism: Anaerolineales bacterium; assembly: GCA_035288185.1. Lineage (GTDB taxonomy): Bacteria > Chloroflexota > Anaerolineae > Anaerolineales > E44-bin32 > DATEAV01. The sequence continues at coordinate 706 of DATEAV010000033.1, forward strand.
CACGGCCATCGCCGTCGGCTTTGCCCGCAGCCCCGCCACCCTCGCCTACACCGCCTGGGATCTGGCAGATTATTCGCGCGGCCGCTTCATTCTCGGCCTGGGCACCCAGGTGAGGGCGCACATCCGCCGCCGCTTTGGCATGCCCTGGCCCGATTCGCCCGCCGGGAAGCTGCGTGAGCTGGTCGGCGCGATCCGCGCCTTCTGGCGCTGCTGGCAGACCGGCGAGCCGCTCTCCTTCCGGGGCGAACACTTTCGCCTCAGCCTGATGACCCCCTTCTTCAACCCCGGCCCGATCGATCACCCAGAGATCCCCATCTACCTCGCCGGAGTCAACACCGCCCTCTGCCGCCTGGCAGGCGAGATCGCCGACGGCCTCCACGCCCACCCCTATCACTCCGAGGGCTACCTGCGTGAGGTCGTCGAGCCCGCCGTGACGGCCGGAGCCGCCCAAGCGGGCCGAAGCCGGGCCGACGTCCGAATCTCGGTGACGGCATTCGCCGTCACCTCAGCCGACGAGGCCGACCTGGTGCGCGCCCAAATCGCCTTCTACGCCTCCACCCCGACCTACCGTCCGGTGATGGCCTTCCACGGATGGGGCGACACGGCCGACCGCTTGTGCGAGCTCGCCCGCTCAGGCGCCTGGGCCGAGATGCCCTCCCTCATCACCGAGGAGATGCTGGGGACTTTCGCCGTGACCGCGTCCCCGGACGAGCTGGGCGCCGCCCTGCACGCCCGCTACCGCGGCCTCGCCGATCGCCTCACCCTCTACCTGCCCTTCAGCCCGGGAGAGCGCGACGCCTTCTGGTCCAGGCTGACGTCCGATCTCCACCAGGCATGATGGTCGTCGTCGACTCCCACGAAGACATCGCCTGGAACTGGTTCACCTTCGGGCGCGACTACACCCTCCCCGTCGAGGTCACTCGCCAGCGCGAGGCCGGCGCCGCCATCCCTCCCCTGGCTCAGGGAGCTCTCCTGGGATGGGCGGAGTGGCTCCTTGGGCGCGTGGCCGTGGTCTTCGCTACCCTCTTCGCCGGGCCCCTGCGCTTCAAGACCGGCGATCACGATGTGGTCTGCTACGTCAACGCCGCCGATGCCCATCGCCTCTACTCAGCTCAGCTTGACTTCTACCACCGCTGGATTGAGGACCACCCCGACAAGTTCCGGCTGATCCGGAGTCGTAAGGACCTCGAGGCGACCCTCGCCACCTGGGTTGGCGTTGACCTAACGGAGCGGCGCCTCGGCCTGGTGATCTTGATGGAGGGGGCGGAGGCGATCCGCGTCCCGCAGGAGGCGGAAGCGTGGTTCGAGCGAGGCGTGCGCCTGGTGGGGCCAGCCTGGGCGGCCACTCGCTATTCGGGAGGAGGCTATGAGCCGGGGCCGCTCACCGACGAAGGGCGGGAACTGCTCGACGTTATGACCGGCCTGGGGATCGGCCTCGACCTCAGCCACATGGCTGAGGCGGCCGCCCTGGAGGCGCTCGACCGCTTTCCCGGCCCCGTCTTCGCCTCACACAGCAACCCGCGGGCACTCGTCCCAGGGCCTCTCTACCCCGAG
>DATEAV010000034.1:0-3954 GCA_035288185.1 Anaerolineales bacterium
TGCTCTTTGCCGCCGCGAATCCCCTCCGGGTGCTCGATCGCCTGAAGTCCGACGGCCAGGCCGAAGAGAAGAACGACTCCGGCATATGCGGCTCGAGGGGCGCTGGCGAAGAATCCCGCCAGGTCCTCAGCCCCCCATCCCAGGAGAGGGACTCCGAGATAGATGACAATGGTCACAAGAAGGAAGCCGAGACCTCGCAAGGACTTCATTTCTCTCCCTTAGGGCCTGTGAATTAACCCCGGACCGTCATGACAGGGCCCTTCTCGGCGCTCGGGGCGTTATGAATCGCCCCCACCCCCGACCCCTTCGCGTGCATCCCGGAGCGACACTTGCACCTGCATGCAAGTGCAGGTGAGCGGAGGGACCCCCGGCAGTTGCTCGAATTCAACCGCTGATGGGGACTTGCCGGGGGAGGGGAGGTTACCCAAGGACGCGTCCTTAGGCCTTCATCCCCCCTCTCCGCTTTCGCACAATGCGTGGGGAATCGTGACAAGCGGAGCCCCAAAGGGGTGCTGCGCGAAGGGGGGCAAGGGGGGTGAGGCGGAAAGCTACGAGACATGAAGGACGCTGCATCGGTGCAATGGGATTCGATGGAGGCTTGCGCATCTGCTCGTCCGAGTCATTCACAAGCTCTCAGCGGTCTTGGCTTCCACAGGCTGGCCCTCCGGGGGAGTCGCCGGGATGTGCGCGGTGGAGAGCGAGCCGCTGATGCGGCGGATCTCCTCGTAGAGAGGCCGCAGGCGGCGGTACATCTCGGAATAGACGCGCCGGTAGAGCTCGTCATAGATCTCATGCGTCTTGGGATCGGGCTGGAACGTCCGCCCCAGCCGCGTCATCTCGCGGACGGCGGCCCCGAAATCGCTGTGCAGGCCGAGGCCCACGGCGCCGTCGATGGCTGCGCCGAGGCCCGAAGCCTCGTAGACGTGCGCCCGGGCAGCGGGAAGGCCGAAGATGTCGGCGGTCAGCTGCATGGCGGCGTCGCTCTGGCTCCCGCCGCCGGCGACGCGCAGCTCGGTCACGGGGATCTTGCTTCGTCGGGCCGTGCGCTCGGCGCCCTCTCGCAGGGCATAGGCTAGCCCCTCCAGGATCGCCCGGTAGAGATGGGCGCGGGTGTGCACGTCGCCGAAGCCGATCACCGCGCCCCGCGCCTCTGGCCCGGGATGGCGCAGCCCGGGCGACCAATAGGGCTGCAGCATCAGCCCCTGTGAGCCCGGCGGCACGGCCCGTACCAGCTCGTCGAAGAGCGCTTCCGGCTCGATGCCGCGCTCCTGGGCCAGTCGCTGCTCGCGCAGCCCGAACTCGTGCTTAAACCAGGTGACCATCCAGTAGCCCCGGTAGATCGAAATCTCGAGGCTATAGGCTCCGGGCACGGCGGCCGGATAGGGCGGGATCAAAGGGATCACCTCGACGTACTTGCGGTGCGTGGTGTTGATGGTCGCCGTCGTTCCGTAGGAGAGGCAGCCGATGTGCGGCTCCAGGCAGCCGGCGCCGATCACCTCGCAGGCCTTGTCGGCCGCGGCCGCGATCAGGGGCAACCCTGCGGGGATCCCGGACGCCTGGGCGGCCTCGGGGGTGATCTCGCCGATCCTCCCCGCCGGCTCTACCAGTTCGGGGAGCATTTCGGGCCTCACCGGCACGGCCTGCCACTTCCAATCCCATCGGCTCGACCAACGCAGGTGCTTATAGTCGAAGGGGATGTAGCCCACCTGGCATCCGACCGAGTCGGCTAGGCGGCCGCTGAGTCGAAAGGTGAGATAGCCGGAGAGGAAGAGGACCTTATGCGTCTGCTCCCAGATCTCGGGCTGGTGGGTGCGGATCCAGTTGGCTTCCGCCTCGGCCTGCAGGTAGGCCACCGTCCCCGACATGCCGGCCAGGCGGAATGCGATTCCCCACAAGCCACCGACGGGCCGCAGCCCCTCGGTGCGGCGCTGATCGAGCCAGACGATCGCCGGACGCAGCGGTCTTCCCTCCCGATCCAGATTGATCATCGTCGACCGTTGCGTCGTCAGCGCCACGCCGGCGATGGCCTCCTTGTTCACCCCGGGCATCGTCCAAAGCGAGCGGCATGCCTGGCAGAGCGCCTCCCAGAAGACTTCGGGCCGCTGCTCGGCCAGGCCGGGGGCGGTCGAGAAGTAGGGCTCGATGGGAACGCGTGCCTTGGCGAGCAGCGTGCCGCGTGGGTCGAAGAGGAGAGCGCGCACGCTCTGTGTTCCGCTGTCGATGGCAAGGATTTGATCGCGGGACATAGCCGCCTCCGCTAAGCCCCCCGCGAGCTCCAGGCTCGCGGGGGGAGCTCACCTCGGAAGATAATAGCTCCGTTCCCAGAGCCGTGCGTAGTCGCGGGCCTCGGCGTCCCAACGGGTGTCGTCCCAACCAAGTTCTGCTTGAGCGATCTCGCGGATTCGCGGGAGAAGCGGGGCTCCTCCGCCGGGGGATAGCAATCCCAGGCGCACGCGGCGCAAGAGCAAGTCGTCGAGGTGGATAACCCCTTCAGCGCGGGCCGCCCAGCGGAGCTCAGCCCAAAGGGATACGCCGCCCTCGATCGAAGAGAGCTCGCCCTCGCGGGCGGCCTCCGCCAGGCCGCGGGCGTCGAAGCCGTAGCGCCCGAGCAAACGGAGGCGGGCCGGGGGATCGAGCGTCGCCAGCAGATCCGCATCGGCCGGCGGCGCATCCAGGACGCGCAGATGAGGGTTGAAGCGCGGCGATCCGGGGAGCCGGGACCGGACGGCTCGCAAGGCGTCATGGGCCATCAAGCGGAAGGTGGTGAGCTTCCCGCCGGTCACCGTGAGCAGGCCGTTCTCGTCCCATAGGACGTGCTCACGTGACTCTTTGGACGGGTCGGCCTTTCCGGTATCGACGACCGAGCGGATGCCGGCGATCGTGGAGATGACATCCTGGGGGCCGAGGTCGAGGCCCGGAAAGGCGCGCTGAAGGGAGGCCAGGATGTAGTCCAGTTCGCCGGGCTGGATCGATGGATCGGTACCGATTCCGGTGCCGAGGTCGACGTCGGTGGTGCCGGCGACGATAACGCCTTCCCAGGGGAAGGCGAAGACGGGCCGGCCGTCGCGCGGATGCGTCAGGCAAACGGCGCGGGTGAGAGGGATTCGCTCCGGGGAGAACATCAGGTGGCTTCCGCGCAGCCGGCGAAGCCTGCGACGGCCTCCCACTTGGGCCCGCAGGTCGTCGGCCCAGGCGCCGGCGGCCGAGATCACCGCCGGAGCCTTCACTTCGGCCGTGCGGCCTCGGCCTTCGGGAGCGAGATCGCGCAGGGAGACGCCCGCCACCTGCCTGTCTCCTCCGCTCAGAACACTCTCAACCCGGGCGTAGTTGAGCGCCGTTCCCCCGCCCCGCACGGCCTCCTGGATCACACGCAAGACCAGCCGGGCGTCGTCGGCCTGAGCGTCGAAATAGCGATAGCCGCCGACAAGGCCCTCGGGGCTCAAGGGAGGGCAGAGGCCGCGCAGGGCGGCCGCGGAGTAGCGCCGGTGACCCCACTTGAGCGCCAGCAGGTCATACAAGGTGAGCCCAAGGCCGAAGACCCACAACGGCATGGGGTCGTCCTCGAAGGAGACCATGAGCTGGCCCAGGGAAGTGACCAGGCCGCGCCCCTCGCGCAGCAAGCGCTCACGCTCATGCACGGATTCGAGGGTGAGATTCACTTGCCCGTTGCGCAGGTAGCGCAGGCCCCCATGGACCATCTTGGATGACCGGCTCGAGGTGCCGGAGGCGAAGTCGTGGGCCTCCAGCAGAAGGGTCCGCAGGCCGGCACGGGAGGCTTCGCGCAGAATCCCGGCCCCCGTGATGCCTCCTCCAATCACGATGAGATCCCAGGGGCCGGCCAGGCCGGCCCAGATCTCGTCACGCCATCCGTGCTTCCACATCAAGATCCCTCTCAGGGATTGCCCAGGCGTCCCCTGCCGCTGCAGCCATCCCCTGATGCCATTCCTCGGAGCG
>DATEAV010000035.1:0-2358 GCA_035288185.1 Anaerolineales bacterium
GCCGGAGGAGAAGAATGACTGAGATCGCAAGAGGCCTGGAAGGGGTGAGGTTCACGGAGACGCGGCTGAGCAAGGTGGATGGCCAGGCGGGGGAGCTGACCATCGCCGGGTTCCCGCTGGAAGAGCTGGCTCCCCATGCCAGCTTTGAGGAGGTGCTCTTCCTCCTCTGGTACGACCGTCTGCCTACGGCTTCGGAGTTGAGCGGGCTGCGCTCGAGGATGCTGGCCCAGCGCGAGATGCCGCCGGCGGCAAGCAATGTGCTGCGCGAGGCGGCGGCACGCCATCTGGCTCCGATGGATGGGATCCGTATGGGTGTGGATACGGTGGGATTGTGCAGCCCTGAGCCGCACATGGAAGGCGAGGTCGACGTCGGGTGCGCCGTCGCCCTGACCGCTCACCTGGCGACGATCGCCGCCGCCTATTGGCGGCTTCTCCACGGTCAGAGCCCCATTCCGGCCAATCCAGGGCTGGGCCACGCCGCCAACTACCTCTACATGCTGACCGGCGAGGAGCCCCACCCCGACGCGGCCCGGGCGCTCGAAACCTATCTGAACACGGTGGTGGACCACGGGATGAACGCCTCCACCTTCACGGCGCGCGTCATCGTCAGCACACGCGCCGACATGGTGGCGGCGATCGTGGGGGCGCTGGGGGCCCTGAAAGGACCGCTTCACGGCGGAGCGCCCGGGCCGGCGCTCGACATGGTCTTCGAGATTCGGGCCCGCGCGTCTGCATCGGGAAAGCCCATCGCCGTGGAAGCCGAAGCCTGGGCGAGGGAGATGGTCGCCTCCGGAGGGCGGATCATGGGCTTCGGTCATCGCGTCTACAAGGTGCGAGACCCGCGCGCCGACGTCCTCGATCAGGCCGCCCGTAAGCTCTTCGCCCGCACCGGTGAGCAGAAGCTCTACCAGGATGCCCGCATCGTCGAAGAAGTGATGCTCAGGGTTCTCGAAGAGCTTAAGCCGGGGCGCGGCCTCAAGACCAATGTGGAATTCTACACCGCGCTCGTCCTGCACGGTGTGGGGCTCGAGGCCGAGATGTTCACCCCGACATTCGCCGTCTCTCGGGTGGGAGGCTGGACCGCTCATGTTCTCGAACAAGTGAGGGAGGATCGTCTCATCCGACCGGACGCGCGTTATGTTGGCCCTCTCGACCGGAGGTGGGTGCCGGTCGAGGCGAGGAGCTGAGAGGTAGGAATCCCGAGGCCCGGTCTGTCCGACTACGACGAAACCGGGCTTCTCTGGTCGCCAAGGAGCGGAGAAATGGCTACACAGCATGACGTGGTTCGCGTCAAGGAGAAGCACAAGCTCGAGATCCTAGCCATGCCGAACGTCGTCGGGGTGGGCGTGGGCTATAAGGTCAGCGGCCGCACGAAGACCTCCGAGATCAGCGTCATCGCCCTGGTCCGGCAGAAGGTTCCTCGGGCGGGGCTCGAGCCGGAAGCCGTCGTCCCGAGCCAGGTGGACGGCGTGAGCACCGACGTCGTCGAGGTCGGCGATCTGAGGGCCCAGCAGGCCCCGACCTCGCGCTGGCGCCCGGCGCCGGGGGGAGTGAGCATCGGGCACGTCCGGGTGACGGCCGGGACGTTGGGCTGCGTGGTACGCGCCCGGAGCGGTGTCCGCCTCATCCTCTCCAACAACCATGTCCTGGCCAATAGCAACGACGCCAACCCCGGGGATGTCATCCTTCAGCCCGGGGCCGTCGACGGCGGACGAGAACCGGATGATGCGATCGCTCTGCTGGAGCGATTCTGCCCTATCGAGTTCTCCGAGGCTCCCGGGAGCTGTTCATTGGCCCGGGCGGTTGTGGCTGTGGGTAACGCGTTGGCGCGCCTGCTGGGATCGCGCCATCGCCTGGAGACCTACTGGACCAACCCGCAAGCTGTCAATCTGGTGGATGCCGCCGTGGCCCGGCCGTTGGACGACCGTTCCGTGAGCGACGACATCCTCGGGATCGGAGCCGTGACGGGCACCGCTCCGGCCGAGCTGGCGATGCGGGTGCGCAAGTCGGGCCGCACTACCGGGCTGACGGCGGGGGAGATCACGGTGCTTCATACGACGGTGAGTGTCGGCTACGGGCCGGGGCACACGGCCCAATTTGAGGATCAGATCGTGTCGGGCCCGATGTCGAGCCCCGGCGACTCGGGGTCGCTCCTCGTCTCCGCGGATGGCCCGCTGGCCGTCGGCCTGCTGTTCGCCGGCTCTGATCAGGCGACGATCTACAACCCTATTCGGGCGGTACTGGATTGCCTGGAGGTGACGATCGGATGAGCCGCATCCCGGATGCCGATCCCTTCGTCTCCCGCGCCCAGGCGGTGATCGAAAGCCATGAGACCGAGCTGCTTCGCATGCCCAACGT
>DATEAV010000036.1:0-3621 GCA_035288185.1 Anaerolineales bacterium
GCCAGCAGCCGCTGCGCCGTCACCGGGCTCAGGATCCCGGCATGCCAGCTCCAATACACCAGTCCAGTGTACGTCGTCAGCCGCTCCAGCGGATTCTCGCTGGCGTGCCAGTCGGCCGTGTTGGCGAAATCCAGGCACGGAGCGCCGCCGATCAGCTTCGGCATCCGGGTCGACGTGAAGGTCAATTCGGCTGTTTCTATGGTCACCACCAAAACCATTATAGCTGGTTATACGAGGGCTGTAAAGTGGGAAAGACCGGCGGGGCACGCCGCGGCCGGAGTCCAATCGGAAGGTCGGCGCCTTCCTCCCCGGCGGGGTTCCGCACCCGCGCCTTCATCTCCACTTCCCCCTTTTCCCGCTCACCCGCGCGGGGGACGTATCCCCACTTTCCGGATGGTATACTCCTTCTGCCGTTCGCCCCAGGCAGGGTGAGGCTGCCCTCGGAGCGACGGTCCTTCTTTGCCGCCCACGCAGCGTTGGAGGCAGAGCCGTGGATGCCGTTGAAGTCCGCAGCTTGAGGCGCGTCTACCGCACGACGATCGGCGTCCTGCGCCGCAAGGCCAAGGAAGTCGTTGCCGTCGACGACATCAGCTTCTCGCTACGGCCCGGGGAGCTCTTCGGGCTCCTGGGCCCGAACGGCGCCGGCAAGACGACCACGGTCAAGATGCTCACGACGCTGCTCATCCCCACGGGCGGAACGGCCCTCATCCTCGGCAAAGACGTCGTCCACCAGGCCGATGAGATCCGGGCGCGCATCGGCTTCATCTTCGGCGGCGAGCGCGGCCTCTACTGGCGCCTTTCCGGCATCGACAATCTGCGCTACTTCGCCAGCCTCTACCACGTCGAACCGGCCGTCGCCCGCAAACGCATCGCCTCCCTGCTTGAGCTCGTCGGCCTGGCGGATCGCGGCAAGGAGAAAGTCGAAGGCTACTCGCGGGGCATGATGCAGCGCCTGCATATCGCCCGCACCCTGCTCCACGACCCCGAGGTCCTCTTCCTCGACGAGCCCACGATCGGCCTCGACCCGGTGGGGGCGCGCGAGCTCCGCCAGGTGATCCGTGATCTGCAGGCCGAGAAGAAGACGATCCTGCTCACCACCCACTACATGTTCGAGGCCGACGCTCTCTGCCAGCGCGTGGCGGTGATCAACAAGGGGAAGATCGTCGCCCTCGATACGCCCGAGGCGCTCAAATCGAACGTCGCCGATCTGGCGGTCGTCGAGATGGAAGTCTTCGGCGTCCCGCAGGATGTGCTCGAACGCGTCCGCAGCCTGCCCTTCGTCGACACCGTCTCCCTGGAAAACGTCGACCAGCGCCAGTCGCTCCGAGTGCAGACTCGGCGCGGCTCGGAAGCGGTGCCGGATCTGGTGGGCGTCCTGAGCGGGCTGCGGGTCGGCCGGGTGATCGTGCGCGAGCCAACCCTCGAAGATGCCTACGTCCGGTTGGTTGGAGGCGAGGCATGAAGCCCGGCCTGTGGCGGCAGCACCTGCGGGCGGGCTTGGCCGCATTCGAGGTCACGCTGCGCATCAACGCACCCGATTCGTTCGTCCTCTTTACGATCGTCGTCCAGCCCCTCATCATCGCCATCATGGCCATGTGGATGCTCGTCGAGCGCGGAGCTGCCAACGCCCTCTACGTTGTCGTCGGCAGCGGGATGACCGGTCTGTGGTCCACGCTTCTCTTCCTCGGTGGCAATAGCATCAACTGGGAGCGTTGGACCGGGACCCTTGAGCTGATGGTCGGCCAACCCACGCCTGTGGCTGTGATTGTCTTCGGCAAGAATGCTGCCGTCGTCTTCCAGTCGCTTCTGTCCATGGTCGCCTCCTACACGGTGGCGGCCATCCTCTTTCGCCAGCCTCTCTCCGTCGAGCAGCCGTTGCTCTTCGCCGTCTCGCTGCTCCTCACCATGGTCGCTTTCGTGTCCTTCGGCCTGGTGATCGCCCCCCTCTTCCTTCTCAGCCCGGCCGTGCAGCACTTTCAGAACGCGATCGAGTTTCCCATCTACATGCTCGGCGGCTTCCTCTTCCCCATCGCCCTCCTGCCGGGATGGACGACGCCTTTCAGCTACCTCCTTGCGCCGTTCTGGGCGGCGCGGGCCCTGCACGGGGCATCCACCGGAGGAGCCAGCCTCGAAGAGCTGGCCTTCGATTGGGGCATGATGCTCCTCCTCGGAGCGATCTACCTATTGATCTCCGGCCGGCTCATCGAGCGCATGCTGCGCAAGGCGCGCTCGGAAGCCACCCTGAGGCTGGAGTAGGACGCCGCCATGAGGAAGCTCGTCCTCAACCTTCGACTTTTCATCGATGGGGCACTCCTCTCGTATATCGCCCTCTTCCGCTGGCTCCAGCCACACACCTACCTCGCCTCCAAGGTGGTCATGCCGTTGGCGCAGATCCTCTTCTTTACCCTCATGGGCATCTTCGCCAGTGGTCCCGGCAACGCCGCCTTCTATGCCATCGGCAACGCCATCCACCTGGCCTCGATCAACGGGATCTACGGCGTCACCATGAGCATCGGCGGCGACCGCTGGTCGGGCGCTCTGCCCTACATCTTCGGCACCCCGGCCAACCGTTTGGTGCTCTTCTCGGGACGGGCGTTCTTCCACGTGCTGGACGGCATGTTGGGAGTGATCATGGGGCTGGCCTGGGGGGTGCTCCTCTTCGGGCTGGATCTGTCGCAGGCCGATCTTGGTGCCCTGGCGCTCACCATCCTGATCACCACCTTCAGCACCTCGGGCCTCGGGCTTCTCCTCGGCTGCGTCAGCCTGGTGAGCATCGAGACCATGTTCGTCAACAACACCTTCTACTTTCTGCTCCTGGCCTTCTCGGGGGCCAACATCCCGCTGACGGAGATGCCCGGCTGGATGCAGAGCGTCGGGTGGGCGCTGCCCCTCACCCGCGGCATCGCCGCTTCGCGGCAGCTCATCGCCGGCTCCACGCTGGCCGAGGTCGCGCCTCTGCTGGCCGGGGAGTTCCTGCTCGGCGGGCTCTACATCCTCCTGGGCTACTCTCTCTTCCGCTGGTTCGAGTTTCAGGCCAAGCGCCGCGGAACGCTTGAAGCCTTCTAGGCCGCGCATTCCGGGCTTCCAGTCAGGACCCAGCCTGCCAGGAGCGCAGCAGAAGTAAGAAGCGGAGTATTCGCCCATCTCGGGACGCCGCGTACGTCAGGAAGACGAGGGAGGTCCGGTTCCTCTGCCTGGATGTCGCCATTTCGTGTCCAGCAAGATGGCGGATCGCCCTCTCTCAAGACACCCCCGCGGAGTTCCACGGGCGACCGGAGAGCGCCGAGGCGCTGACACTGGAGCTTCTGGGCTCCTGTGGGGGCTCGGTCATTGGCTGCCGGCAGGATGTGCAGTGCCAGAGTTTGGTGAGTGGGACCGGCTCCGGCCGGCCCGCGGCTCCGCCCGACTCGGTGGCCGTGCGTCCGAAATGGGCGGGCCGACCGACCGCGCATCTTCCGTTCAGTGGACCAGGAGTATGCTCAAATGACGCACCCGCTGGTCGTCCAGCTCCGCTTCAGTCGCAGCGAGTTCGGGCGCGGGCTCGCCGGCATTTCCGAGGGCGACGCCCGTAGGCGCATTCTCCCGATGAACTGCATTAGCTGGATGATCGGCCATCTGGCA
>DATEAV010000037.1:0-8217 GCA_035288185.1 Anaerolineales bacterium
CGTCTCGCCCTCGAAGATCCCTGGAGCGAAGAGCTTGTGAATGAATGGGCCACCCTCCTCAAGAAGCTGCGTTCGTGGTAGGCTGCGCGGCGAGAGCATTGCTTGCCGTAAAGGAGCGGCCCGGGGAGGCGAAGATGGATCCAACCCTGTTTCCTCTGCCGAAGCCGGAGGATCGACCGGATGCGGAGGGAGCGGCTGGCCAGCCGCGCCTGAAGCGTGCCAACCGGGAGCAGATCCGCCTGGTGCCCGTGGACTTGGAGAGCTCGCTGCCGGAAGAGCATGGTGCACGCCTGATCTGGGAGTTCGTCGAACAGCTCGACCTGCGGCCGCTGTATGCCCAGATCCTGGCGGTGGAAGGCCATCCGGGCCAGAACGCCATCGACCCGAAGATCCTGATGGCGCTGGGGTTGTGCAGTCAAGCTGCATGAACGATACGCCACGTTGGAAGGCGTGGGGAGTGCGCGGGCACTGGATCGCTTGTGTAAGGAACATGATGCCTATCGCTGGCTGCTGGGTGGCGTGACGGTCAACTACCACACCCCGGCCGACTTCCGGGTGGAACAAGGGGAGGTGCTAGATCGGCTGTTGACCGAGGGGGTGGCGGCGCTGATGGCCGAAGGGCTGGTGAGCTTGCAACCCACGGCGCAAGACGGAATGCGTGTACGGGCGAGCGCTGGGAGTGGCTCGTTCCATCGGCGCCAGACACTGGAGCAGTGTTTGCGGGAGGCCGAAGCTCAGGTGCAGTCGCTGCGGGGGAACTCGAAAGCGACCCGGCCGGACCTTCTCGACGTCAGCAAGCAGCCCGGCAGCGGGCACGGCGCGAGCGGGCGGCTCGCCTGGGGCGAGCGTTGCAGCATGTGGAAGAGATCGAGAAGGCCAAGGCGAAGAGCGGCAAGAAAGGGGATAAGCCTGCTCGGGCGTCGAGCACCGATGCCGAAGCACGGGTGATGAAGATGGCTGATGGCGGATTCCGCCCGGCCTATAACGTGCAAATGAATGTAGATGTGCAGTCGGGGATCGTGGTTGGTTGGGAGGTGATCAACGTCGTCGACCGAGGTCAGGCGACACCTATGGTGGAGCAAGCCCAGCGACGCGATGGCCGCCCGCCTGTGGAACATGTTGTGGATGGGGGCTTCGTGGCCCATGGCGATATTGAGGCGCTTGGGGTGCGCTATCCGCAGACAGCGTACTATGCCCCAGTGGCACAGCCTCGGCCGCGGCCAAGGACCACATGCAGCCATCTTCCACCGCCGCCGCCGAGCGTGTTGGCCTGGCGGGAGCGGATGGAGAGCGAGCAGGCCAAGGTGATTCTCAAGCAACGCTTTGCCACGGCGGAATGGGCCAATGCTCGGATGCGCAACCGTGGCATGCAACAGTTCCTTGTCCGCGGGCTGCGGAAGGTCAAGGCGGTGCTGTTGTGGTTTGTGTTGCTTCACAACCTTCTCGAAGGCCATCGGTTGCGCCAAAGGGGCCGCGCGGAGGCGGCGATGGCGTGTGCTTGAAGGTCTCCCGGCACCGAAGACGGGCCCGCACTGCTTGAAATAGGCCGATCCACCACCTCGCGAGAACCGGCCAATCCTTGCATAGACGCTGCGTTGCCCAGGCAACCCACCCCGCCCAAACCATTCACAGGCTCGCAGTCGAAGGGGCGGCAGGCTCCCGCAAGGACACCGGGACGGTGTGCGCCCGCCACACCCGCTGGCACTGCGCTGGCGCGCAGCGCCAGTGCAAGTGTGCCCCGAACCGCAGAGGCTGTGAATGAATCGGACGAGGACATGCGCAAGCATCCCTCGCATCCAATTGCACTGATGCAATGCCCCTTATGGCTTGCAGCTTTCCGCCTCACCCCCTACCCCCTCTCCGCTTGTCACGATTCGTCCACGCCTTCTGCGAAAGCGGAGAGGGGGATTGAGGTCTAAGGAGGCAAGGGGTGGGGGCAATAGAAGACGCGCCGACCGCGGTGAAGGGTCCTGGTCAGTCAATCCGGGATTGGTTCACAGGCTCGCAGTTGCGGGGGGGCGCGGCCCTGCCGTCCTCAGCGGTGTGCCGCGCCGACGATTTCCTCGAGCAGGGCCTCGGCGTCGGTGATCGATTCCGGGGGCAATTCCAGCCTCTTTGCCAGATTGGTGGCCAGGTGGCGGGCCAGCTCGGCCCGATTGGCCAGGCTGGATCGCCGTCGCAGGAAGTCTTCCGCGATCTCGACCTCCCCGGCGGTGAGGCGTTCGACCGGCAAGTTGCGCGGCTGGCGGGGCCGCATTTCGGCGAGAGTGGGCGGTGCGATCAGGGGCGCAAGCGGGCGGGCAGGCTGATCCCAGACGACGAGGGTCCCCGCCGCCAGGTCTCCCAGCCGGCGAGATTTCGCATCGGCGAACATGGCAACGATCCCGGCGGCGTAGGAGATCGGCAGGAAGTCAACGGCTCGGACGAGGTTGCGGATGGCCGATTCGGCAAAGGAGATGGGCATGCCGTCCCCCCGAATCACCCGCAAGCCCACCACGCGCTTCCCGGGGGATTGGCCGTTCCAAATCAACTCGAAGAAGATGTAGTAACCCCAGGCGACTGCAAAGGCCAGAAACAAGGCAATTCCGACCGTCCAGTAGATTAGCTCCGGGGCGGCATCCGACGCGCCCTCGCCGGCGGCCAGGTAGACCAGGAGACAGGTGAGGTTGACAAACACCTGCAGCAGGGCTATCAATGCGGTGTCGATTGCTGCGGCCAGGAAACGGGAGCCGATGCCCGCAACCTTGTAGGCAAAGGCGACGCTCTCGGGGGTCTCGATCTCGAGGCGGTCGTCGGAGTGGGTAATGGGGCGGGCCCTCAAGAACGGTGAAGACTTCTCGGGTTGATTCATTCTATCATTCGCGCAAGGGTGACTGGGATTCGCTGAGCACCTTGCTCCGTCAGGCGCGCGGGCGGGGCGAACGGCTCACCCCGAGCGACCTGGCCCGTCTGGGCTCGCTCTATCGGGCGGCCACATCGGACCTGGCATTGGCCCAACGCGACTTCCCTTCCCACGCGATCACATCCCATTTGAATCAGCTCGTGGCCCAGGCGCACATGGTAATCTACCGCAGCGAGCCCCTCTCCGCGGTCCGATTGCTCGGCTTTGCCACCTCAGGGTTCGCCAGGCTATACCGGCAGAACCTCCGAGCCATCCTGTGTGCGGCACTCCTCCTAATCCTCCCGGCTATCGCTGCCGGGGTGGGAACGGCGTGGCGAATGGAGACTTCGCATTGGCTTCTCCCCCGAGGCGTCCAGGAGGTGATCCCGCAGTTGGAGCGGCGCGAGCTATGGACGTCGATCCCCGTGCTTGAGCGGCCGTATGCGTCGGCGTTCGTCATGAGCAACAACATCCGGGTGGCCATCCTGGCCTTCGCCTCGGGCGTCCTTGCCGGCCCTCTCACCGTCTGGATCCTGATCTCCAACGGGCTGATCATCGGCGGTCTGACCGGCCTGACAAGCCACTACGGGCTCAGCTTCGAGCTTTGGACATTCGTCATCGGCCACGGAGTGCTCGAGCTCTCCGTCGTCTTCATCGCCGGAGGCTCGGGCCTTATGCTGGCCTGGTCGGTGCTTCGCCCCGGCTTGCTCAGCCGTCGAGACGCCCTGACTCGAGCCGCCCGTCAGGCCGTCTACCTCGTCCTCGGCTGCATTCCGCTGCTTGTCGTCGCCGGGATCATCGAGGGGTTCCTCTCGCCAGCCGGGCACGTGCCATGGCAGGCCAAGTGGGCCACCGGCCTGGGAACCGGGGCTGCCCTCTACTCCTACCTCCTTTTGGCCGGGCGTGAGCCGCGGTCCCGACGACGGCCCGCTTTCAGAGAAGGGCGCGAGCTTTCAACTCCAGATAGCGATTGATGACGGCGATCGAGAGACGCGTGGCGGGCACGTCCAGCGTCGGGATTCCCCGTTTGCGAATCTTATCGAGAGCCAGCTGACGTTCGTCGAGAAGCTGCTCGGCAGCGGCGCGCTGGTAGGTGGAGAATGAGTCGCGCGGCCTCTGGCGCGCAGCCAGATGGATCTCGGTGTCGCTGATCGCCACGACCAGCGGCAAGTTCTTCCGGGCCAACACGGAG
Organism: Anaerolineales bacterium; assembly: GCA_035288185.1. Classification (GTDB taxonomy): domain Bacteria; phylum Chloroflexota; class Anaerolineae; order Anaerolineales; family E44-bin32; genus DATEAV01. The sequence continues at coordinate 4,074 of DATEAV010000037.1, forward strand.
ATCGACCGGACGAGGGCATCTGTGGAGAGGCCCCCACCCACGTCGGTGAACAGCACAATCAGGCTGCGCTTCCTCTGCCGAAGGGCGAGGTAGTTCAATGCGGTCCGGTAGTCCGGCTCAAACGGCTCCGCCTGCACAGCATAGAGCGCCTCTAACATCCGGTAGAACTGTCCGCGGCCGTGTCGGGGGCTCAGGTAGAGAGAGACCTCATCGGCGAAGGTCATCAGGCCCACCCGATCCCCTCGTCCACTGGCCACATAAGCCAGAAGCAGCACGGCATTGACGGCGTAATCGAGCTTGGCGATTTCGCCGGCAGGGGCCTGCATCATCCGCCCGACGTCCAGCACCGCGATGACGTTCTGGCTGCGCTCCACCTGATACTGGCTGGTGATCGGGCTATGCCGGCGGGCGGTCGCCTTCCAGTTGATACGGCGGAAATCGTCATCCGGCTGGTACTCTCGCAGACGCTCAAACTCCGTGCCCGGCCCCATAGCGCGGGAGGGTTTCAGCCCGAGCTCCTGAAGTCGGCTTCTCCGCATCATCAGGCCGTAGCGCCGTGCCTCCAGCAAGTTTGGATACACTCTCACCGACGCGCCGCCCGCGATCCGGCCCTGCCGGAGGACGAGCCCCAACGGCCCCGACCAACGAAGGTTGATAGCACCAAAGGCATAGTCGCCTCGCCGTGGCGGCCAAACCCGGTACACCCCGCGCCACGGTTGGCGCGCGGGCACGACCCCGGAAAGGATGCGGGGGTCGATGCCGAACGCTTCGGGGGCCTCGTCGCGGATCCACAGCCGCATCGGCTTTGCATTGCGAGCCCAGACGATCAAGCGGATCGGGTTTTCGGTTCCCAGACTCAGGCGGGCTTCGTGCTCCCGCTTCACGTCGAAGCGCTCCACCCCGCCGGCCAAGCGCAAATCCAGCACCAGGAGAGCAACCGCCAGGCCGACATAGGCCAGCCCCACCCACTCCAGCGCCGGCAGCCAGGTGCCGGCTGCGATCACAGGAGCGGCGACGAGCAGCCACAGCCCTCCACGCCGGGTGAGCTGGATCACCGCGGAACCTCAACCTCGCTCAGCAGCCTCTGAATCACGGCATCGGAATCTAGCCCCTCCAGCTCCGCCTCAGGCTTCAAGATCAGCCGATGCCGGAAGACCGGCGGGACAACCGACTTGACGTCGTCGGGTGTGACGAAATCCCTGCCGCGGAGGGCGGCGTAGGCCTTGGCCGAGAGCAGGACGTGGGTCGAGGCTCTTGGGCTGGCGCCTAGAGTCAGATCGGGCGAACGACGGCTGGCGTCGGCGAGGCGGGCAATGTAGTCGATGATTCCGGCCTCCATGACGATGGCCTGGACCGCCGTGCGGGCGGCCCGCACAGCCTCGGCCGTGAGCACAGGTCGGAGCCCGCTGGCTGCCAGGTCACGCGGATCGAATCCGCGGTGAAACCGCTCCAGGACCTCCACCTCCTGGTTGAGGGGAATGTAGGGGATCAGCACCTTAAAGAGGAAGCGATCAAGCTGAGCTTCCGGCAACGGATAGGTTCCCTCATACTCGATGGGGTTTTGCGTCGCCAGGACGATGAAGGGCTCCTCCATAGGATGAGGTTGCCCATCCAGGGTAACCTGCCGTTCCTCCATCACCTCGAGCAGGGCGGATTGCGTCTTGGCGGGAGCGCGATTGATCTCATCCGCCAGGAGCACCTGAGTGAAGATCGGGCCCCGTCGCAGGTGGAACGTGCTGCTCGCCAGATCGAAGACGCTTGTGCCCAGGATGTCGGAAGGCATGAGGTCTGGAGTGAATTGAATCCGGGTAAAGCGAGCCCGGATCAGCTGGGCCAGGGTCTTCGCTAGCAAGGTCTTCGCCGTCCCCGGCACGCCCTCGAGCAGGACGTGGCCCCCGGAGAGGATAGCGACGACGAGCAATTCGAAGGGCGTCTCCAACCCCACGACCACTTTCTCGGCCTCTCGGCGCAGCTCTTGAAGAGTCAGGTGGATGTCGTCGGCGTTCATAGGGGCTTCTCCTCCAGGAACTCCGCCACGCGGGCCGCAGCCAGAGTCAACTCTCGATCCCCAAGGTGGCTTCGGCGCAAGGTTTCCAGGAGCTCTCCCAACGTGCGGGCATCCAGATCGGCGCGGATGCGAGCCAGGGCATCGACAAATTCAGCGTCCGCCGTCGAGGGGTCAAGCCGATAGCGCTGCCCCAGCCCGCGTTTGAGCCGGTCGTGGTAGTGTCGGCGCACGGCCTCCCCGTGGCGGGCGCGCCGCGCCAGGTTGGCCATGGCGGAGACGTACTCGAGAGGAGGCCTGCGCGGGCCCCGCCCGGGCGGAGGGACCGCCCGGCCGAAGCGACGGCCGGAGAGGACGATGGCCAGGAAGATCACCGAGGCCGCGTAGAGGAGCGATCGACCTCCGGGAGTCTTGGTGAGCCAGTCCGAAAGGCCCTCCAGCTGCGTGGCTTCGGGGCGCCGCCCGTGATGCCATTCGTCGAACCAGATCAGGCCCTCACGGCCGGCGCCCACTAGATTCAAGATGAGAGTCGCATTCCCCTGCTCGCCCAGACCGACGTTGGAAAAGGGGAAGGAGGTCGCGGAAAGGAACACTCTGCCTTCCCCCAACTCGAAGCTCACAAGGACCGGGGCATCGCCCACCGCCAGGTGGACGAGGTAGTCGCTTCGATCACTCTGGAAGTAGGCCCGGCTCCGGACGTCTGCCGCCTCGATGAGCGGCGGGGAGCGAAAGAGCGGCGTTTGAGGCCGTAGAGGTGGAGTTGCCTCGCGGAGTAACAAGAGATCGAAGCCAAAATGGCGGGCGGCTAGGGCCGCGCCCAACCCCTCACCCGCGACGAGGAGCATGCCGCCATTCCACACCCAGCCCTCGTAGAGCTCCCATTGGCCCGGATCTTGATTGCTGTCCGGCTCGAGCATCATCGCCAGGCCGGCCGAGGGCGGGATGGTGAACGCCTGCGCCACCTCGCTGCTGACCTCGTAGCCCAACTCCCCCAGCCACAGCGAGAGCGCCCGGGACCCCCCCGGGGCACTTGAATCAACGGCCAGCGGGGGATCGATCTCTTGCCGAGTCTGCTGCGCCGCAGCCGCGACCGAGACCAGGAGAAGGAGAGCCGTCAGCCCGGCGGTGAGCAGGACGTCGCGCTTGCGGGATGTCATAATTCGCGCCGAATGGCCTCGGTTTGGACGGCGAAATCGAGATACCCACTTTCGTCGAGTGGATGGCGCCCATACCAGACGTGTTCGAAGACGTCCACGACAGGCCGCAGCGCGGCGCCCAGGCCGGGGATGCCCGAGAGCCTGTGGATCACTTCTCGGTTGGTGAGAGCACGATCATAGAGAATGATCCCTTCTTCCTCGAGAAACAGAAGAGACGACAGATAGAGATAGCGCATGGCGGCGCGATATTCTCCCTTCTCACTGAGGGCCCGCGCCCGTTCGGCGGCCAGGGCGGATGTCAGCCGCTTATCGCCTTCGGCTGTAGCGTCCGAGAGCACCGACTCCGGCGCGAAGCTGCGCTGGATCGCCCGGCCTGCACTCACCAGGACCAGGAGGAGAAGCAGGAGCGTGCCTCCGGCCAACAGGAAACGCGGCGCGCCCGAGAGCACGGGCGGCCCCAGACCGGCCAGCCAACGCGAGAGCCAGCTCAGGATCGAGCGGACGACGCGATCCAGCCCCTCGCGAAGCGGAGAGGGGCTCTCCTGCTCCCACTGGAACTCCGGCCGTGCCAGGACGCCCTCGAGCGCTTCTTGATATCCGCCGGGTGGTGCGGTGGTTTGCCATGGAGCAGCCGACCGAAGGAGGGTTGTGAGCAACTCCTCGATCTGGGCCGGATCAGGGTCTCCGGCGCGGAGTAGCCCGAGCAGGAAGCCATGGTCCAACCGGACGGTCGTCCCGTCCGGTAGAGCCACCTCGTCGAGCGCCTCCAGTCTCTCCGCCCACTCCGAGAATGCCGTCCGCATGTCCTCAAGAGGTGAGCCCCTCAGAGAGCGTACGGCGGCCCGCAGATCGCTCAGGAGCCGCCAGTAGTCGTCGAGACTGCCGGAAGTCAGGCCGGAGGCGGCTGAAGAGAAAGGGAAGCGGGCGAAAATCGCCAGGGCGAGCGCCAAGGCGATGAGCAGGTAACGGGAACGAATCTTCA
>DATEAV010000038.1:0-13573 GCA_035288185.1 Anaerolineales bacterium
TCCAGATCGGGGCGCGTCTTGCGCCCGAGGCGGACCGCCATCTCCATGAGCTTGCCGACGCCGCTCTCATCGATCGAGGCGAACGGATTCTCGGGGAGAATCTTCTTCTCCAGATACTCCATCAAGAACCCGGACTCGGCGTCGTCGCGTGAGATCCCGTAGGTGGTCTGCGTCAGGTCGTTCGTGCCGAAGGAGAAGAACTGGGCGTACTCGGCGATCTCGTCGGCCGTCAGCGCCGCCCTGGGGATCTCGATCATCGTGCCAAACTTGTAGTCCACGTCGATCCCTTGTTCTTTCATCACCTGCCTGCCCACTTCTTCGAGGGCGGTTTGCTGGATCTTGAGCTCGTTCACGTGAGCGGTGAGGGGGATCATCACTTCGGGGTGGACGTCCACGCCCTCCTTGGCGCACCTGCAGGCCGCCTCGAAGATCGCGCGGACCTGCATCTTGGTGAGCTCGGGGATGTGGATGCCAAGGCGGACCCCTCTCAGGCCGAGCATGGGGTTGGCCTCGCGCATGCTCTCCACCGCGGCCAGCATTCGCTCCTTGGATTCCAGCTCGGCCTTGTCCCTGCGTGTAATGCGGAGCTCGGTCACTTCCTGCAGAAGAGTATCGTGCGCCGGGAGGAACTCGTGCATCGGCGGATCGATCAGCCGGATAATCACCGGGAGGCCGTCCATGGCGCGGAAGAGGCCTTCGAAGTCGGCCCGCTGGAAGGGCAGGAGCTTCTTAAGGGCTTCCTCGCGCTCTTCTTCCGTCTTGGCCAGGATCATCTTCTGGACGTGGGGAAGCCTCTCTGTCTCGAAGAACATGTGCTCGGTGCGGCACAGTCCGATCCCCTGCGCGCCGAAGCGGCGGGCCCTCTCGGCGTCGCGTGGGTAGTCGGCATTCGCCCAGACCTCGAGACGGCGGAACTTATCGGCCCAGGAGAGCAGCTTGATCAAGTAGGGATCGCTCACGTCGGGCTGAATGGTCGGCACCTGACCGGCGAAGACCTCGCCCGTCGTGCCGTCAATCGAAATCCATTCCCCTTCCTGGAGAGCGCGCCCGTTCACCTGCATCTTGCGTGTCTCGAGATCGATATCCAGCGCCGCCACGCCGACGACGGCCGGCTTACCGAATTGGCGTGCGACAAGCGCGGCGTGGGAAGTGCGTCCGCCCTTGCTCGTCAGGATTCCGTTGGCGGCCAGCATGCCGTGAACGTCGTCGGGCTTCGTCTCGGGCCGCACCATGATCACCTGGCGCTTCTGCTCCTTGGCCCATTTCTCCGCCGTATCCGCGTCGAAAGCGATCATCCCCACGGCCGCGCCGGGGGAGACATTCAGGCCGGCGGCGATCTTCTCGGCCCGCTTGCGCGCCAGAGGGTCGAACTGAGGATGCAGGTAGAAATCCACCTGCTCCGGCTTCACCCGGATGACGGCCTCGCGCTTGGTGATCATACCTTCCTCGGCCATGTCGACAGCGATGCGCACCTCGGCCTGGGCGGTGCGCTTCCCATCGCGTGTCTGAAGCATCCAGAGCTTACCCCGCTCGATGGTGAACTCCACGTCCTGCATGTTGCGGTAGTGCTTCTCCAGGCGGCGAGCCACCCGCTCGAATTGGCCGTAGGCCTTGGGCAATTCCTTGCCCAGGTCTTCGATCGGCCGGGTGGTGCGGATCCCTGCGACCACGTCTTCGCCCTGGGCGTTGGTGAGGAAATCCCCTTCGATCTCTTTCTCACCCGTGGTGGCGTTGCGCGTCATCGCCACCCCGGTGGCCGAATCCTTGCCCATGTTGCCGAAGACCATCGTAACGATGTTGACGGCGGTGCCGAGATCGTGAGCGATGCCGGCAGCGTTGCGGTAGTCGATTGCCCTCTTCCCGTTCCACGACTTGAAGACGGCCTCGATGGCCAGTGAGAGCTGCTCCATCGGGTCGGTCGGGAAATTCCGCTTCGCCTGCTGGCGCACGATCTTCTGGAACTCGGCGGTGATGGCCTTGAAGTCGTCGGCCGTCAGATCGGAATCGGAGGAGACGCCGGCGCGCCGCCTGTAGCCGGCCAGAACCTCTTCGAAGGCCTCATCGGCGACGCCCATCACCACCGAGCCGAACATCTGCACCAGACGCCGGTAGGCATCGAAGACGAAGCGCGGATCGGAGGTGAGCCGGATCATGCCCTCGGCGGTCGTGTCGTTCAGCCCGATGTTGAGGACCGTATCCATCATCCCCGGCATGGAGAACTTCGCTCCCGAGCGGCATGAGACGAGCAGCGGGTTCTTCGGATCTCCGAAGCGTTTGCCCGCCTTCTCTTCCACCGCCCGGAGAGCCTTGAGCGTCTGCGTCCACATTCCCTCGGGAAACTTGCCCCCGCCTGCCAGGTAGGCGTTACAGGCTTCGGTGGTGATGGTAAAACCCGGCGGCACCGGGACGCCAATCCGGGTCATCTCGGCCAGGTTGGCCCCCTTGCCCCCCAGGAGCGCCCGAACCCCTTCCCAATTCTTGGCTCTCTTCTCAGCCAGGTCGACTTCGTCAAACAGATACACCCACTTCTTCGGCATCGGAACGTTCCTCCCGCTCGGACGAGCGCGCAATTCAGGAATAGCGCCGTGACCGCAACCCGCGCGGGCCGGCGCTAAGCGAGCCAATGATACATCAATTCCGGCGGGGCGGGAGGTCTCGCCTCCGGCCACGCAGGTGGCTGTTTGGCTCGTGACATCACGACAAATGAACGGAAGGATGGGTCGTCGCCGCTGCCTCGTGCAGAGCGCCCGCGGGCTTGCCGGCTGGAGTTCGCCTCTACCGTGTCCCTGCCCCCGGAGTGAGCCCGCCGCCCCGCACCGTGGCGCCGATGACGATGCCGGCGCTGATGAGCACGATGTTCTTGATGATGTACTGACCCTCGAGTGACGGCGCAAAGGGGAAGCGCGAAAAGGCCTCGGCGGGGAATAGGAAGAGGGGTGTGATCGTGCCGAGCATCTGAAGCCACAGCAGGAACAGGGTTCCTCTCAAGAAGACCCCGAGGGTGAGGCCCAGTCCGACCAGCACCTCCCAGATCGCCAAGACCATGATGGCGCTTTCTGGCGACAGCAATCCGAAAGTGAGCGCCTGGATGGTCTTCGCGGCGAGGCCTTCAGCCGGGCTCAGACCGGGGAAGAACTTGAGAACGCCAAACCAGAGGAAGACGACCCCCAGGCTGACCCGCAGAAACAGGATCCCATTCCTGGCCATCCAGCCCGTAAGTGCCCGGTCCACTCGTTCGAATACGGAAGGGAGTCCTCTCATGCCATCTCCTTCACGCCCACGCGGACGCCGGGAGGCAGATCGACGCGCGGGCAGCGACGCAAGTTGTCGGCCTGCTCCGAGAGGCCGTGAGCGAGCCCTCGGCATCAAGGCCAACCGCCATTCAGCCCTCGAGGATGCGATGGATGTGCGAGGCCAGGAACCCGGCCACCTCCTGCGCGGCGAACGGCCACGCGTAGGTGAACCTCACCTGAGGATTGCGCACTCGGGCCCTCTCCAACCGAGCCGGGACCTCCGGCCGGCCGGTTTTGCCTCCGGAAGCTGCCTTACGGGCGGCCGCGTTCACCTCGAGGCGAGGCCCGGCCAGCGCTGCTCGCAGCTCGAGCGATGAGCAGGGCGCCCTCGGCGACGCAGGCCGCACCTTCGGAGGAGTGCCCAGGGAGGGCGGTTCACACCAGTTAGCGAATGAAATGCGCAACAACCCAGGAGAGGAGGACGCACAAGAACAGGAGCCGCAGGACGTGGGTCGTCCGGAGCCGGCGCTGCGGCCGCGAAGTGCATGTTCTCCGCCGCGATCTTGTATTCATCCAGTGGATGACCGTCGCCCATGGCGGCGACCTCCGCGGCGCTCAGCGTTTTGACGAGGGGTGAGCGCGCTTCTCGATGGAGACGTCCCGCTCGGCTCACTCGAGCGGCAGGCCGATCTGGATCTCGTCTCCCTCCACGCGCACCGGATAGGCCGGAATGTCGACGACGGCCGGGAGACTCAACACCTTGCCCGTTCGCAGTTCGAAGCGAGCCCCATGTCGCGGGCACTCAATCTGCATCCCCTCGACCTCGCCTTCTCCGACGGGACCGCTATCGTGCGAGCATACGTCGGCGATGGCGAAGTACTCACCAGCGATGTTGAAGACGACAATGGGCATGCCGTCCACGTCGATCAGCTTGCGCTCCCCGCTGGGCAGCTCATCCACCTGGGCGACGGTGAGGAACTCGAGGCGGTCGGCCTCTACGGTCCGGTAGTTGAACACAGCCGATCCCCAAGAAGGTCCCCCGGAGGGCCCGGAACTCGCCGGCGCTTCAGCGCAGCTCTTCTTCGACCTCTTCGACCCCGTAGACGCCGGCCTTGAGCACCTTCAGTGAGAGAAGGGCACACTTGAGCCGGACCGGGCCGAGCTCGATCCCGAGCATCTCGAGGACGTCGTCTTTGGACAGCGCCTTCACCTCGTCGAGGGTCTTGCCGACGATCGACTCCACGAGAAGATCCGCCGAAGCCTGCGATATAGCGCATCCGACTCCGGAGAAAGAGGCGTCGGCCACATGCCCGTCGGGCCCCATCCGAACGTCGATTCGGATGCGATCGCCGCAGAGCGGGTTGTCATCCTCATAGGTGAAATCGTGCGGGTCCAGCATCCCCCGCTTCTGGGGGTGCTTGTAACGATCGACGATGAGCTCGCGATAGAGATCGTCCATACACGACCCTAGGAGAAGATCTCCTTGACGTGGTAGAGGGCTTCGACCAGACGATCGACCTCGGATGGATCGTTGTAGAGGTAGAAGGAGGCGCGGGTGGTGGCGGGAATTCCATACTTCTCATGGATCGGCATGGCGCAATGGTGGCCGGCGCGCACCGCGATCCCCCGGTCGTCCAGCAGCTGGGCCACATCGTGCGGGTGTGCCACGTCCAACGTGAAGGAGGCCACACCGCCCCGCTGGGAAGCCTCCGGCCCGTAGACCCTCACCCCCGGCACCTCTGCCAGGCGCTCCAGCGTGTAGCCGATGATCTCCCGCTCGTGCCTCTGCACCGTCGTCATGCCCACTTCGCCGAGGAAGTCGACGGCGGCTCCGAAGCCGATGACCTCGGCGATCGCCGGCGTGCCGGCCTCGAACTTGTAGGGAAGTTCGTTCGGCTGAAACTCCCCCAGGCGCACACGCTTGATCATATCTCCCCCGCCCAGGAACGGCGGCATGGCCTCCAACAACGCCTCCCGGCCATAGAGGACGCCGATCCCGGTGGGGCCACACATCTTGTGGGCCGAGAACACAAGGAAATCGACATCCAGCGAGGCGACGTTCACCGGCATGTGGGGCACCGATTGAGCGCCGTCGACCAGAACCACGGCTCCCGCCTGGTGGGCGAGCTCCGTCATTTCGCGGGCGGGGTTGATTGTCCCCAGCATGTTGGACATCTGCGTGAAGCCGACGAGGCGGGGCCCATGCCCCAGGAGCTGCCGGAAGGCCTCCTGGTCGAGCGTGCCCTCGTCGGTGACGGGGACGAACTCGAGCCTCACGCCGCGTTCGGCGGCGAGCATCTGCCAGGGGACGATGTTCGAGTGGTGCTCCATCTCCGTGAGGAGCACGATGTCGCCCGGCTTGAGGTTGGCCCGCGCCCAGCTGTGGGCGACGAGGTTGATCGCCTCGGTGGCGTTGCGAGTGAAGATGATCTCGCGCGGCAAGGCGGCCCCGATAAACTCGGCGATCCTACGCCGGGCGTCTTCGAACGCACCCGTCGATTCCTCCGCCAGGCGATGGACGCCGCGGTGGATATTGGCGTTGTGTTGTTCGTAGAACGAGTTCATCGCCTCGATCACGCGGCGTGGCTTCTGCGACGTGGCGGCCGAGTCGAGGTAGATCAGACGGACGCCGGGCTTTGTCTCCCGTTCGAGGATCGGGAACTCAGCGCGAACCCTTTCCAGATCCAGAGATATTGCCATGGAGGCTCCCAACGTCCTATCCTCCGCGGCGCTAACGCCGCAGCCCGCCCCGGCCTGCCCGGCGGCGGGTGGCCCGCCGGATCACTTCTCCCCCCTCTCGGCACCAGAGCACGCGGTCGGGGACCATCCAGCCATCGGTCAGGTAGACGTCTTCCACGAACTGGACCGCCGTCATCTTCTCGTCGGCCTGCACCACCACGCCCTGAAGCCAGTCCCGGACGCGCTCCCCCTCTTCGTTGTGGTCGCAAAAGACTTCCACCAAGTCGCCGACGGCGAAGCGCGTCTTCACAGCCCCCGGGGTTCCCGTCGAGCGGGGCGCCTTCTTCATGGATACCCCTCGTCGCATCGACAGAGCGGACATTAGTATACACGAACCCTTTCTAGGACGAAGCCATCTTTGCTCGGATCATCTGTTGAAACCGTTCCCGTACGCCCTCGAACGGAATGCGCTGCATGATTGGATCAAAGAAACCATCCACAACCATCCGCTCGGCCTCGCGCCGTGGCAGGCCGCGCGACATCAGGTAGAAGATCGGCTCCTCCTCCAGCTGCCCGACCGTGGCGCCATGCGTGCAGCGGACGTCATCGGCCAGGATTTCCAGGCCGGGGATCGAATCCGCCCTGGCCTGCTTGGAGAGCACCAGATTTCGATTGGCCTGATAGCCATCCGTCTTCTGGGAGCCAGGCGCAACATAGATCATCCCCTGCCAGACGGATCGGCTCTTCCCCAGCAGAGCGCCCTTGTAGAGGAGATCGCTCGTCGTGTGCTCGGCCAAATGGTTCTGCTGCGTATCGTGATCGAGATGCTGGGCCCCGTCGGCAAAATAGAACCCCGACATCCTGCCCTGCGCGCCGGGGCCGACCAGATCGAGGGTGCTGAAGTTCTTGGTGAGCCGGCTGCCGACGGCGCCGAAGATCCAGTCGATCGATCCATCCCGTTCGACCCGGGCCCTTTCATGCGTGAAGTTCCAAACGTGCTTCCCCCAGGTTTGCAGCTCGACGAAGGTGAGGCGCGCCCCGGGCCGGACCAGGATCTCGACGCTGCCGACGTGCGCCGCGGCCCCGTCGGATCGGCCGGGCGAGGCCGTTTCGTGCACGTAGGTGAGCGCGGCATCCTCCCCCACAATCACCAATACCCGGCTGGCGAAGAGAGCCCCCGTTCCGGGTGCCCATAGGACGGAATGCAGCGGCGCCTCGAGCTTCACCCCGGGAGGGACGATCACCACAGCGCCGTCGGCGGCGAAGGAGGCCGCCAGAGCGGAAAACTTGCCCTCCGAATCGGGGACGAGGGTTCCGAGGGTATCCCGGAGGGCGCCGCCATGGTCACGCAGCGCTCCGGCGAGGTCCTGGAAGACGACGCCTTGAGAGGCAAGAGAGGCGTTGTCGCTCAGTTGGCCGGGGACGCCCGGCCGAAGCACCAGCAAGGCGCCGTGGGCCTCGCCGGCCAGGGGGCGCAGGAGGGCCGGATCGACAGGGGCATCCTCGGCCGCCTTCAGGCGAAGCTCGCCGAAGGGGAGCGCCCGGATGTCGGTGCGGCGCCAGGCCTCGTCCGTGGGGCCGGGCATGGGAATGCCCTGATAGGTCTTCCATGCGCTCAGTCGGCGCTCCGCGTGCCAGGCCGGTTCGCCGGTCTGGCGCGAGAGCGCCGGGAGATCTCCCTCCGCCAACGGGAAATCGGAGCCGGCCGGGGTCCTCCCGTCGCGTTTGCGAGAGATTACGGTTCGGGTCGCCATGCGCGAATGTCCTCGCGCCGGGAGCGCGCGGCGAACGCCCTTCCCGCGCCCGGCGTGACTTGGGTCTCAGCCGATCGAGCCTTCCATCTGGAGCTGGATGAGCCGGTTCATCTCGATGGCGTATTCCATGGGCAATTCCTTGACAAGAGGCTCGATGAAGCCCGAGACGACCATCGTGGTGGCCTCTTCCGCAGATAGGCCGCGGCTCATCAGGTAGAAAAGCTGCTCCTCCCCCACCTTGCTCACCGACGCCTCGTGACCGATCGTCACGTTGTCTTCGTCGATCTCGATATAGGGGTAGGTGTCGGAGCGCGACTGCGGGTCGAGTAGCAGGGCGTCACAAACGACGCTCGACTTGGCCCCCTCGGCGCCCTTGTGCACCTTGAGCAGCCCGCGATAGGAGGTCCGCCCACCGCCCTTGCTGATCGATTTCGAGGTCACCTTGCTCGTGGTGTGTGGGGCGACGTGGATGACCTTGCCGCCGGCGTCCTGATGCTGCCCTGGCCCGGCGAACGCCATGGAGAGGATCTCCCCATGAGCGCCGCGCCCCAGGAGATAGCACGAGGGATACTTCATCGTCAGCTTGGAGCCCAGGTTGGCATCGACCCATTCGTGGCTGGCATCTTCGTAGACGAGGGCCCGCTGGGTGACCAGGTTGTAGACGTTCGTCGACCAGTTTTGGATTGTCGTGTAGCGGGAGCGAGCTCCCTTCTTGACGACGATCTCGATCACGCCGCTGTGGAATGAGTCGGTCGTGTAGGTCGGCGCGGTGCAACCTTCGACGTAGTGCACCTGGGCGCCCTCGTCGACGATGATCAGTGTCCGCTCGAACTGGCCGATGTTCGGCGAGTTCAGCCGGAAGTAGGCCTGGAGGGGCAGATCCACTTTCACTCCCGGCGGAACATAGATGAACGACCCGCCGCTCCAGACGGCGCTGTTGAGCGCGGCGAACTTGTTGTCGGTGTGCGGGATCACCGTCCCGAAGTATTCCCGGAAGAGATCGGGGTGTTTGCGCAGCCCGTCCTCGATACTCAGGAAGATGACGCCTTTGTCTTCAAGATGTTTCTGGATGTTGTGGTAGACCATTTCCGACTCGTACTGGGCGCCGACGCCGGCCAGGAATTTCTGCTCGGCCTCGGGGATACCCAGACGGTCGAAGGTCCGCTTGATGGTATCGGGCACGTCGTCCCAGGATTTGCGCTCGGACTCGGAGGGCCGGACGTAGAAGTAGATTTCGTCCAGGTTGAATTTGGAGAGATCGCCGCCCCAGGTGGGCATCGGCCGGGCAAGGAAATGCTCCAGAGCCTTCAGCCGGAACTCGAGCATCCAGGACGGTTCGCCCTTCATCTCGGAGATCTGTTCGACCACTCGCCGGCTCAGGCCCTTCTCCGACCGGAAGACGGCCTCGTCGGGATCGCTGAAGCCATACTTGTAGCGATCGATCCCTTCGAGGATCTGAGAGTCTGTACGCTCTGCCATTACGAAGCCTCCGCCACCGCCTCACCGTGCTTCTCTCGCACCCAGTCATACCCATGCTCTTCGAGGTGCTTTGCCAGATCGGCTCCCCCCGATTCCACCACCCGGCCGCCCAACATGACGTGCACGTGATGCGGCTCGATATAGCTGAGGATCCTTTGATAGTGGGTGATGATCAAGACGCCCAGGTCGGGCCCGGCGAGATCGTTGACGCCAGAGGCGACCACACGCAGGGCGTCGATGTCGAGCCCCGAATCGGTTTCGTCCAGGATCGCGATCTCCGGCTCGAGCGTCGCCAGCTGGAGAATCTCGGCGCGCTTCTTCTCGCCACCGGAGAAGCCTTCGTTCAAGTAGCGCCCGGCGAATTCGTGCGGCATCTTCAACAGATCCATCTTGGCCTTGAGCAACTTGCGGAACTCGGGGACCGAGATGCCCTTGTCATCGGGATCGGCGGCCCTCCGGCGGGCGTTGAGCGCCGTGCGCAGGAAATTCGCCACCGAGACGCCGGGTATCGCAACGGGGTATTGGAAGGCCAGAAAGAGCCCGAGCCTCGAGCGCTCATCGGGCTCGAGATCCGCCAGGCTCCGACCCTTGAAGGTGATCTCGCCCTGCGTCACCTTGTACTGCGGGTGGCCCATCAGGGTGTAGGCCAGAGTTGATTTACCCGTGCCGTTCGGCCCCATCAGAGCGTGGATCTCCCCCTGCCGCACGGTCAGATCGACGCCCTTCAGGATGGGCTTGCCGGCCACAGAGACGTGGAGATCCCGAATTTCGAGCGCAGACGTCATCAACGATCCTCCGAGCTCCGGGGCCACTCCATGGGGCCCTGGGCAGGCCGCATTATAGCAGGGGCGACTATCCCTGTCAATATTTCTGAGAAATATCTGAAATATCCCGTCCGGAGGTCGATTTACCAGATAAAGCTCAGAAATATTGACGGCATCGGGGTCCCGTGCTATACTACCGCCCTCATGAACCACCCTACTCGGGAAGTGATCCTGCGCACGCTCCGGGTGCAGGGGAAGTGCACGGTGAAGGAGCTGGCCAATGCCGCCGACATCTCCCCGGTGTCGGTCCGCCACCACCTGAGCAACCTGCTGGCGGAAGGCCTGGTAGAGATCGAGGAGATCCGCCACGGCGTGGGCCGGCCCCGTCAGTTGTTCTCGCTCACCGACCGGGCGATGGACCTCTTCCCCAGCCGCTACTTCCGCCTCACCCACCGCCTTCTGGGAGAGATCAAGGAGACGCTTCCCCCGCGCACCGTGGACGCGATCTTCAGCGGCGTAGCCTCCACGATGGCGAAGGACTACGCCGAGAGCCTGGCCGGGCTTCCGCTGGAGAAGCGCCTGGAGCGGCTGATCGAGTCCCTCACCCTGGAGGGTTTCGACGCGGAGGTGGAGCGAAGGGAAGACCGGATCATCATCCGCGAGCTTTCCTGCCCCTATTTCCGCATTGGCCGTGAACACCCCGAGATCTGCATGGTCGACCAGAGCTTCATCGCCACCGCCCTAGCGCTGCCCGTCGAAAAGGTCACCTGCCTCTTGAATGGCCACTCTCATTGCACATTCTCCATTCCACGAGAGAACGCACTCCCGGAGGCCGCCGCCCATGGCTGACGAGCCCGCCACTCCAAACCCGATCTGGGAAGCGGATTCCACCAACCCACAGCTCGCGGAGAAGATCCGAGGGGCGTTGCGCGAAGTGGTGGATCCGGAGATTGGATTGAGCGTCGTCGCACTTGGCCTCATTCGCGAGGTGTCGATCTCCGAGGCTGACGCCCGGGTGAGGATGATCCTCACGACTCCCTTCTGCCCCTACGGGCCGGCGCTGATTGAAATGGCTCGAGCGAAGGCCGAACAGGCGGCTGACCTCCCGACGAAAATCGAGCTGGCGGCAGAGATGTGGGAGCCGAGCATGATGGAAGAGGGCGCCGCTGCCGACTGGGGCTTCTGAGCGCCGAGCCAACGCGGCCTTGCCCTCCTGCCCCCAGAATCTTCGCGGCGCCCAAACGGGCGCCGCGTGGCTTTCCTCTTCGGCCTTGCTACCCGCGCACCTGAGAGCGCTCGCGGGAAATCTACTCCTCGATCACCAACCCCCCATCGCCATCCGCCGATCACCGATCACGGTTCACGATCACCGATCACTCGCCAGCAGTCACCGGTCGCCGACCTGACTCAATCTCGGCCGGGCTCCGACCCTTGCCTGTCGACGCCGGGCGAGCAGGTGGATGCCCCCGAGAATCGCGATCGCCAGCCGTAGGGCGAGGGAGGAAATGGCAACCAGGAGCAAGAGAGACGTCCCGACCACGGCGAGAACCATCCAGATCGAAGCCAACCGATCGCCCCGGTAGCTCACGAGCCGGGCGCGCAGCCTGCGTGTGAAGACCGAGCTCGGCTCCACCGGGACGAGCACCTCTCCCAGCCAGGCCTCGAGCTGCCTCCCCCCACCCGCCCTCGATCGGACCGCTAAAAACATCCCTGCGTCTCCCTCGCTTCGATCCTCGTTCGCCCGCCGCTGCAGAGGCCAGCCTCCGCGCCGAACGTCAGCTATCCGGCTCCCCCTCGCTCGGTGGCCTCGGAGGATGGGTCACATTCGAGCCTTCACGCCGCTTTTCTTCCAGGTGATCCAGCTCCTCCCGCAGTGAGTTGAGAGTCCGGTGATACAGACTCTTGACGGCGCCCTCCGTCCGACCCATGACCCCCCCGACCTCGCTATTCGACAATCGTTCGACAAACTTCAAGATCAGGAGCTGCTGCCGATCAGCCGGCAGACGTCGGACAGCCTCGAGCAGGAGCGACTTTTCTTCCGAAGCCAGCGCCTGAGCCTCCGGATGCTCGCCGGCTACGCCGGATGCTGCCCGGTCATCCAGCGACACGGTCGGCCGGCGGCTTCGATCCCGGTGCCAGTTCGCCACGAGGTTGTGCGCGATCCGGTAGAGCCAGGCCGAGAACGGCACCCCTCGATCCGTAAACTCCGAGATGTGCCCGTAGGCCCTCTGGAATACGCGTGCCGTTAGATCTTCCGCGTCGTGATGATTCCCCGTCCGGTAGTAGATATAGGAGTAGATCCTGCGGACATGCCTCTCATAGAGGATCCCGAAGGCCTCCCGGTCTGCCGCGCTGCGCCGCGCCAGGGCGAGATCGTCGGTCGGTTCAGCGGCCACGGCTGCCGCCTTCCTCCCGCCGAAGTTCACTCACATTAACCCCGCACGCAGCCCGTCGATGCCCAGGGAGCGCAGGTTCGTTCCACCTCTCGGGTGCCAACTCCGCCTCTCCCCACGATCGAGGCTGCCCCCGGTTCGCGGCGCACCCCTCACCTGACCACGCCACCGCGGGCCTCCTCCAACACGGCCGACCAGGCCGCCCGCACACGGGCGACGGCCTCCTCCGCCTCGGGGTACTCACCATAGCGAATCCTAAGATACTCTTCCGTGATGATTTCCACTTCATGGCGATGGTTTGGGAACAAGGCCCAGAGCTGGGGCATGAACTCCCTCGGAGTTTCCGCCGCCGCCCTCGCTCTCCCTCGAGCCTCCGCCAACGCGAGAAGACGCGCGTAGATCCTACGAACGGCCGCCGCCGCCAGAGACCGGCGCCCAAGATGCCGCGCCTGCTCCAGGGCCGTCTTTGCTTTGGCGAGGATACCACGAAGAGGTGGGAGGCGAGGGGGCGGGGCCGAAAGCGCTTCGGCACGGTCGTCCCCGAGGGAAAGGGGCGGCCGGGCAAGTCGCCGGGAGAGCCGCACAGCGATCAGCGCCAAGAACACGACGAGCATCGTGGTCCCGATGATCTGAAGCGGCGCCGCGTATGGGTCGAGCCAGCTTGCCGGCGCGCTCGGCTCGGGCGTTGGCGTGGGAGCCCGGGGAAGCCCCTCTTGGAGCCGGATGAGGGTCGGCTGGAAGTTGGTCACGTCGATGAGCCAGTCGATCAGGCGCTCGAGGATTGTGGCGATTCCCAAGATCAGCGGCTTCGCCAGCTGCAGGAGAATCTCAACACCGTCCAGAGCTCGCTCGCCGATCCATACCGCGATCCAAGTCGCTGGGGGGCTGGCCAGAGCACCGGCGACTCCCAGCCCTAGGCCGACGGTCCCCACGACGACGCCAAGGATCCCGGTCAGCCACTCCCAGGCGAACGGCGACTTCCCCGCCCCGCGGAGCACGAGGCCATCGGCGCGGCTCATCGCCACACCCGTAAGGCCGGCACCGAAGAAGAGCGGCAAGATCTCCAGCAATCTCGCCCCGCCGGAGGACCGGAAGATCAGCGCGAAGGCGATGAGCGCCAGAATCCCGACCCGCATCCTATGGGCCGTCCAACCGGCGTCGAGCACATCCTTGGAGGCCACAACGACGCCGCGTCGCCAGGCATAAAGCACCGCCAACACCACGACGAGCTCCGAAGGCACGAGCGTGAGGACCGACTCGAAGGACCTGAA